>CAMBUJ010000007.1 GCA_945871005.1 Opitutus sp. GAS368
GAGGAAATTCGCGTTATTCTTCGTAACATCGCCGATCTTTATGAGTTGAACCTGGTGGTGCCGGATACGTTGCAGGGCCGCACTTCTTTGAAGTTAAGCGGGGTCACGTGGAGGCAAATTTTTCAGGTTATTTTGTCTCCCGTGGGTTACAGTTTCGTTGAAGACGGCAATATCATTAAAATTGTCAGCTTGGACATGCTGGCGCAGGAGCCGTTTGTTACCCAAGGTGTGATTTTGGATAATGTAGCAGCGGGCAGTATTGAGCCCTTGGTTAAATCCAATCTCTCGCCCGCGCAAGCAGCCACGGCAACGGCACCAGGGGTTGCCGGTGGCACCATTGTCTTGAACTCATTAGCTAACGAGTTAATTATTACGGATAAATCGGCGGTGGTTAAGCGCATCATTGATACCGTAAAGCGCTTGGATTCGGAGCCGCGTCAGGTGGTAATCGAGACCAAGTTTATTGAGTTACAGAAGGGGCAGAGTAGGGACCTTGGAGTGAGTTTGGCTGGGAAAAAAGCGGTTGGTCAAGGGATGTCCAAAACTTCTGTGGGGCTCGATTCCTTTGCCCAGACCGTCGGAGGTGCATCTGTTTTAGATAAGGGGACATTCAATGCGGTTTTGAGTGGTGCTGACTACACGGCATTTTTGTCCGCGGTTGATAAACTCAGTGGAGTTCGGCTGATTTCAAGTCCTACCATAGTTGCGATTAATGGTAGCAAATCTGAGATTACAGTCGGTACGAACCGTCAGACGGTGACTGCGACCCAAACAGCGCCTACCGGAGGCGGTACACCCACTGTAACTTTTGCAGCCGGTGAGAAAATATTTGAAGGTGTGAAGCTGGATGTGACGCCCCAGATCACTAGTAGCAAATTAGTGTCACTCAAGGTGGAGACCGAAAAAAGTAAGGCCAACGCAGTTGAGGGCAACTTTGGCGGGCAGAAGTTTTTCGATGTTGATACGCGGAAGGGATCGTTGAATATGATTTTACGGGATGGGCAGACGGCCGCGATTGGCGGATTGATGGATTCGAATGACACTAATTCTGCAAGCAAGGTGCCGCTTTTGGGTGATATTCCGGTGCTGGGTTGGTTATTTAAATCTACTAAGAAGAGTAAGGGTGATACGAATCTAATTATATTTATAACCGCCAGTATCTTAGAGCCGAGTAAGACTACGTTTAATAACATAGCCACCAAGACGCAGCTCAATGAATTGAATTTAACGGATCGTGACATTCAAGGTGTTCGTTATCAGGCCAGTGATGAGGAAAAGCGCTTGTACGCCGAAGCAGATGCGATGCGCAAGGCCCGGCAAGATGCTGAAATCCAGGGCGGGCTGAAGGAGCAAACGAAGAAACCCAAGTCCAAGTAACCGCTCGGCTTTATCCACTGTACTATTTGGGCCCTCCTTTGCCGGTGGGCCTTTTTATTTAATACCAGCCGACGAAAAAGCCGCTGGCCGCTTTGATTATAATGACGCCAATGTTCTTAGTGGCGTGGGCTACGATACATGGAATCAGCGAGCGCTGCGGATTAAAGCCGGCAAAGCGCACACTATAAAACCAGAGCGAGCTGATAAAAACCACGGTGGTGCTAAACCACCCTTTTGCCGTAAAGGTCCAGGTGAAGGTGTCGTTTTCCCAGCTCCATAAAAACGGGTGCAGGCCTGCGAACGCCACCGAAGCCCCCACGATTCCAGCCCACAGGCGAAATTGGCCTTTGCCCTCAATCACTAAAAAGCCGCGAAACGTCAGCTCCTCTATAAAGGCGGCGATTAGCGTGTAGAATCCGAATAACACGGTTAATTTGGACTGCTGTTCGCTCAGGCCGAGTTGGATCTCCCCCCACGTTTCGGCAGCGAGGATCAAAAGCGCGCCGGCGGCGGCGATAACGTTCGCCCTTAAGGGCGCCGAGGTGGCCCCAGGAAGGGGGCGCGGGTTGGGCTGGCCGACTTGCTGCGCTCGGTAATCCTGCCGCCACAGATTCAGGGTGTAAACGCCGGCGACAATCACCAAGGCAAGCAGGAAGGGGTCGTCGTTCATTGAATCGGTTGAGTATTGATTAGCCAAGCGGACGTCGAGTCGTAACGTAACCGGTGAAAATGTGCGCCTCGAATCTTAATTCTCCCGCCCAATCCACCACGCAGGATTTCGCCACGGTATTTGCCCGACTCAAGCCGCAGATGCGCACCTTGGATGTTTATTTGCGCGGTGAGGTCGCGGCGTTTGAGCCGGAGATCCGCGAGATGGCCGATTACTGCATTGATACCTCGGGTAAGCGGATTCGCCCCGCGTTGGTGTTCCTCAGTGGCTGGAACGGCTCGGACCAGCCGTCGCCCGAGCTGGTGCGTGTCGCCGCTGTGGTCGAGCTCGTGCACTTGGCCACGCTCGTCCACGACGACATCATGGATGAGGCCGATATGCGCCGCAGTCGGCGTACCGCGGCCCGCCAGTACGGACCGGAGGCGGCCGTGCTTTTGGGTGATGCCCTCTTTGCCCATGCGTTACACCTTGCCTCGCAGTTTCCCACAACCGAGGTCTGCCATGCGGTGTCGGATTCAACGCGCAAGGTCTGTGCCGGCGAGATCGTGCAAACCCTGCGGCGGGGCACCACCAACATCACGCGCGAGGATTACTTCCGCGTGATCGATTTGAAGACCGCCGAGCTTTTTCGCATTTCCTGTTTTCTCGGGGGTAAACTCGGCGGCTTTCCGGTGGAGTTCGTGGAGTCGGCCAGCCACTTTGGCCGGCACCTCGGCATCGCGTATCAGATTTACGACGACCTCGCCGATTACTTCGGGCAGGAAAAGAGCATCGGTAAAACCCTCGGGACCGACCTGCTCAGCGGCAAGGTGACTTTGCCGTTGCTGGTGCTGCTGGATCGACTCGGGCCGGACGAGCGCGCGGTGCTGGTGGACGAGGTGTTGCGCTTGCGCGAAGCCGATCTGCCCTTGCGGCTGCGCCAGATGGTGGAGTTCGACGTATTTGCTCAAGTGTCCGCCGAGATTGAGGCGGAGTTGGTCAAGGCGGAGACGGCGCTGGCCGCGTATACCGGGTTGGCCCCGGTGCCCCTGTTGCGACAACTCTGTGACACGTTGCGCGCCCAGGTTGGCAGCTTAGCGGTGCCCCCAGGGGCCTGAGTGTATCCAAGAACGGCCAATCCGACTCGAATTTAAGCCGTGAACCCCGCCACTCAATCGCTGCACAAGACGCTGGTGGCGTCGCCGGAGCGGCAAGTCGAGGCGGCGGGGGATTGGTCGATCGTGCTGCGGGTTCAGGCCGGTGATGTGGCTGCCTTTGATCAACTCATTCGCAAATACCGGGAGCGCGTCTACGCTATGGTTTATCACATGACCGCCAACCGCGAGGACGCGGCCGATCTCACCCAGGACGCTTTCATCAAGGCCTTTCAGTCCATCCACCGCTTTCAGGGGCAGTCGTCCTTTTTTACCTGGTTGTATCGGATCGCCCTGAATGGGGCCCTCACCCACATCCGGCGGAACAAACTCCGGTCTTTTTTCAGTTTTGATAAAGTGCAGGAGGACCCTGCGGTGGCTGCAGTGCTCAACCAATTAACCGACAAGGGCGATGTCCCGCGCGAGGTGTTTGTGGGCGAGCTCCAGCAAAAATTGAACGAAGCGATGATGAAATTGTCTATCCCCCACAGAACCGTGGTCACCTTATTCGAAATAGATGAGCTTAGTCATGAGGAAATCGGGGCAGTTATGGACTGCTCGGTGGGCACCGTGCGCTCGCGATTGCACTATGCGAAACAGTTTTTACAGGCCGAACTACAAACCTACGTCCGCTGACCATGACACCACCTGAAACCAAGGGATCGGGCAAAGTGAGTCTGGAAGAGTTGCTGCGGCTCAAGCGTGCCGAACGACCGGCTCCGGAGTTCTGGGCGCGCTTCGAGCAGGATCTGCGCACCAAGCAATTGGCCGCGATTGTGGAAAAGCGCCCGTGGTGGGTTTCGTTGCGTCTGCCGCAGGCCGGTCGGACGCTGGCGCGCTGGCAAGTGCAACTGCCTCTCGGGGCGGCCGCGGCGCTGGTGGTGGGCTTGGCGGTGGTGGGTGAGCGCCGGGAGGGCGTCGCCCCCTTGACCATCCACGCGACTCCGCCCGCCTCGGCGATCGCGAGGGAGTCGGCGATGGCGGCGGCGTCCATCCCTGTCTCCGCGCCCGCGCTTGCCGCCGCGGTTAGCCCCCGCGCCGCGGCCTTGGTCGCTAACCTAGGCTCAAACTCGCAGCCGCCGGCGACTGCGGCGTTGGCCGAGCCCGTGCTCCCCACCGTTCAGGGGGCGGCGGAGGTCGGTCGCACTGCCGCAACTGCGGCGGCAAGCGCCCCAGCGCCCCAACCCGCGGTTCTGGTTACAGTGAACGACCGTGCCGAAGGGCTGCGCGCGGCGGATGCGCCTCTTGAGTTGCCTGCGGTGGCGTTTGCGAACGCCGTCAACGGCGAGCCGGCGGCTCTTTTTGACGAGGGGTTCGCGCTGGATTTGTTTGGCCTGTCCGCGCCGGTGGCGGAGGTGGGTGCGGTGAGTGGACGGGCAGGGGCCGCGCCCGCCTCGGCGCGTGAGGTACGGCGCGAACGGATACGCGCCAGTTTGGTGTTGGCCGCCAACGGGGCGGAGCGCGATCAGGCGCAGCAAGGGCAGCGCCGCGATGTTTTGGCACGCGCGTTGGACGATGAGCGAGGCTACGACGGCGGGGGGCGCATCGGCATGGGCGGCGACCGGCTCATCCTGAAGTTTTAGGCGGTTCCCCGTTGGGCCCCCCCCCCCCCCCCCTTTTTTTTTGAACTCACGTTCAAGGCCACCCTGGCTGGTCCTGCGGACTTCCCCGTGGCTTTGAGCGTGAACTCAGGGTGGATCGTCCCGCGCATATTACTTGGCGTTTGATGCGCGCGGGCTTTTGCGTTCGGGCCAGTTTCGGGTTATTTTTTCCGATGAGAACTGAAATGGACTCGATGGGGGTGATGGTCTTGCCCGACGAGGCGCTTTACGGTGCTTCGACCCAACGCGCGGTTCTCAATTTCCCGATTTGCGGCCGGCCCCTGCCGGCGGGGTTTATTCGCGGGCTCGGCTTGGTCAAAGTGGCCTGCGCCCGCGCCAACGAGGAACTCGGGCGACTCTCCGCCGCCAAGAGTGGGCTCATCCAGCAGGCCGCACGCGAGGTCGCCGAGGGCAAGCTTACCTCCCACTTCCCCGTGGACGTCTTTCAGACCGGCTCCGGCACCTCCACCAACATGAATGCCAACGAGGTGATTGCCAACCGGGTGAGCCAATTGTCAGGGATGGCGATTGGTTCGAAAAAGCCGGTGCATCCTAACGACGACGTTAACCTAGGTCAGTCCTCCAATGACATCATCCCGTCCGCCTTGCACCTGAGTGTGGCGCTGGCGTTGGCACAGACGCTGCGGCCGGCGTTGCTGCATCTGCAGGTGGCGTTGGCCAACCGTGCGGGGGCGTTTGCCTCCGTCATCAAGATCGGCCGCACCCACTTGATGGACGCTACGCCGGTCACTCTCGGGCAGGAGTTTTCCGGCTACGTCCGGCAGGTGGAAAAGGCGGTTGAGCGCACGGACAAGGCCGTCGCCGCCCTGCGCGAACTTGCGGTGGGCGGGACGGCCGTCGGCACCGGCATT
Organism: Opitutus sp. GAS368; assembly: GCA_945871005.1. Lineage (GTDB taxonomy): Bacteria > Verrucomicrobiota > Verrucomicrobiia > Opitutales > Opitutaceae > Rariglobus. Next base: position 5,654 of record CAMBUJ010000007.1, read on the forward strand.
AACGGGCACCCTGCCTTCGCCGGTAAGGTGGTGCGCATCCTCAAGGAGGAAACCGGGCTGGCCTTCGTCGAGGCACGCGACCACTTCGAGGCGCAGGCGGCGCGCGACGACGCCGTGGAGGTGGCCGGCCACTTAGCGACCATCGCCGCCAGCCTGACCAAAATTGCCAACGACATTCGTCTGCTCGGGTCTGGGCCGCGCAGCGGGCTGGGTGAATTGCGCCTGCCCAGCACCCAGCCCGGATCCTCAATCATGCCGGGCAAGGTTAACCCGGTGATGTGCGAGATGCTGGTGCAGGGGGGCATTTACACCCAAGGCTTGTGCCAAATGGTGGTGGTCTGCGGGCGTGAGGGGCAACTTGAACTCAATGCCACGATTCCCCTCATCGCCTACGCGTTGCACGAGGCAATCGAGGTACTCGCCGCGGGGGCGCGTCAGTTTGCCGACGCCTGTGTGACGGGGCTGGAGGTGGACGAGGCGCGTTGTCGGGAGTTGGTCGCGCGCTCGCTGATGTTGGTGACGGCGCTTAACCCCCACATTGGCTACGATGCAGCGGCGGCGGTGGCTAAGGAGGCGCTGGTCACCGGTAAAACACTGCGGGAAGTGGTGCTGGCGAAGGGCTTGATGATCGAGTCGGTGCTGGATGCAGCCCTCGACCCCGCCCGTATGCTCAGGCCCGGCGGGGCTTAGGTTAGACGCCGGGGCCTGTTCCCGCGGGGCGGGGCCGAGCCCAGGGTGGGCCTACGGTTTGGCCGCTTCCGGCAGCGTGCTCCAACTTAACTCCGTGCGCAGGCCGTCGTCCTCGAATTGCAGGCTGACGGTGGCCTCGCCAATGCCATCAAAAACTCCGAAGCGGGCGTTGCGGTCGTAGGCGGGCAGGCGGGCCTCCCAGACGTTGCCAAACACGGTATGCTCCAAAACTCCCGCATCCCAGATAAGTTCGCCGGTGGGCAACTCAGGGGTGAACCCGAGTGTCTGCATCGTGCGACGGGAGGCGTCGGAGGTTGTCACTCCCAGGGCCCGCATCCAGGGATACAGGTGGCCCATGCCGGTGAGGGCCCGGGCGCGTTCGGTCTGCATCGCGGAGGCGAAGTCGGCCGGCAGACTGGTGGCGAGCGCCTTGGGGTGGAAGCTGATCGCGCCGCCCGCCAACGTCGCGGGGCGGGTGGATTTGACCCGCAAGGGAGCCCCAAACGGGTGGTTGGAAATGATCAGATAGCCGCCGTCGATCCGCAGGGAAAAGTCGATGCTCGCCAGGCCCATCGGCCGCAGACTCAGAATCCACGCCCGCTCCGGCCCCTGGCGGTAAAACTCGATTCGCATCCAGCGGTTTTGACCGCCCCCGGACTGGGGAGAGGCGTTTTCGAGCAGCCTCGCCGCGCGCTCCGGATCGGTGAGTGCCACCGCAATATGCGTGGGGCGCGTGAACAGGTTAAGCATCACCGGAATGTAGAGCATGGAGCCCTCCATGCGGTTACCGCCGCCGGCGCCGATCGGGTTGAACAGGCTGGCCAGTTCGCCCGTGCCGACGCGGATGATCGGATCGCCATCCTCGACCGCGACATGCAACGACGGCCCGAGCAGATCGAAGAAATCCGGGCTGATGTTGAAGGTGTCGCGCAGGAAGTGTTCCTGCCCGAAGCTGAGGGCGCGCCAGGTTTTTTCCGGAAAAACGAGGTCGAGCTGGGCCACCGGTTCGCGGTCAAAAACGGGCACCACGCCGGGCTTGGTCGGCACTGCGGTGGGCAGCCAGGCGCGCAGCGCGTTGTAGGTGGAGTTTTCCACCAGCGGCAAAATAAAGGTCGAGACCGTTTGCCGGCCGTCCGGCGCCGTCGCGAAACGCAGCGCGATCGGGTCGAAAAACTGGCGCCAAAACTGGGTGTAATTTTCCTGGTACCGGGTGTAGGCGGCGGCTTCTTCCGCCGTGACTTCGTTGAGGGTGCTGGCTTGAGCGGACAACGGCTTCAGCCGGGCGAGCGGTCCGAAGCGGGTGGAGCTGGCCGTGGAGTCGGCGTTGAGCGTGAGGTCGGCGGACAGTTCGGCGGGCGTGAGGTAACCGAGCTGGCGGAGGGTTTCCTGGGATGCGGGGGCGCCGCCGACGTCGAGTTGCCGGAGTAGCGAGGCGCCGACGAGGCGCTCCATGGCGATGCGCGCCCCGACCCTGCGCAGCTGGGCTATTTTTACCTGCGGTCCGACTAGGCGGCGGATGAACGGATCGGAGAAATACACGTAGGCCTGAGTGTCGGGTGTGGGCGGTAGTTTGGCCAACATATAGCGGAATTCGTCGCTGCGACCGAGGCTGCCCGCGCCCTTTTGGGCGAGCAGAGCGAGGCTGCGGTTGAGCTCCTCGGGGTGGGTGGAGAGCAGCCAGAGGTCGCCCTGAATCGACCAACGGGCGGAACCGGTGGCGGTGGGTACGGTGTAGACGCCGTCGGTCCCGGCCAGCGGGGCGAGCAGCGGTTTGAGCAGCGTGGCGAGGAGCTTTCCCGAGCGCACCCGCACGATCACGGTTACATCGGTGCCGTCGGCTAGGAACAGGTCGGGGGTGAACACCGCGCATTCGGAAAGCAGACCGCCGTCGAGCAGGGCATCGGTGAGCGGCCGGGACAAACCAAGTTCGGCGGTGTAGCGAGCGAGCAAGTCGTAGCCGATCCCGCCCGCCACGAAGGCGCCGGCGCGTTGTACGAACGGCGAGTCGGGGGCAAAAAGTTGGGTGAGTGCAGTCGGCCGGGCGGCGTGGAAAAAGGCCCGGTCGGGCGGCACCAGGTCGGCGAGGTCGAGGGTGGGCAGGGTTTTGCCGCGCACCAGCTCGGCGTAGGGATGGGATTTCACCTCGACGCCCCGCAGCTCGGTGAGCGGCACGGCGGGTGCCGCGGGCTTGGGTTGGGGCGCAGTGCCGGGCGTAATCAGCTGGAGCTGCAGGGTTTCCTCAACGGCGGCGCGGCCGCCAAACAGCGCGAGCAGCGAGGGCGGGGTGCGGCCACCGCGGGCGTTGGCCCGTTGGCTGTCGGGGCGATAAAACGACGCGCCGTAGAGCGGTTGTGCCAGGTCGAGCCAGGTGCGTAGCAAGGGGGCCTCGCCGGCGTCGGCGAGCGAGGTCCATTCGCCCGTGCGATGGGCCGCCCACGTGGACAACTGCTCGCGTCCGCCCGGTTTGGCTCCCGCCCAGGCCCAGGTGACCGTGGTGGTGCGACGCGTAAACGAATTGGTGAACACCAGGTTGGCCGGGCCGACGGCCGCTGGATCGACGCGGGCGTACAGTTTCAAGATCTGTTCGCTGGGACGTGGCGGAGGGGTGTCGGTGATGACGTTTTTCTTGGAAAGCGTCAGGCCGAGGCTTTGCAGCAGGGCCGAGTCCACGGGGACGCGTTGAGCTGATCCATCGGTGTAAAATACCCAGTGCTGGCCATCGTCGCGGGCGGGGGCGAGTTCGAGCAGGAGCGGGGTGCGGGGGCGCGTGCCCTTGGAGGCGTGCGGCAGGGGCGCGTTGGGGACGAGACCGAGATCGGCGGTCGCCTTGCGGAATTGCTCGATGCGTTCGGCCTCGTTTTTGAGATTGCGCGGACGGTTGGCGGTTTCGGGGCGGCGGGGACTGCCGCCATTGGCGACCAGGTCGAGCAGGGCCGGATCGGCGAAGGAGGACGGGCCTCGTTCGCCGTTTTCCTGCGCGTAGTTTTGCAATACACCCTGGTGAGTCGCGAGGATCCAGCGGGCGCTTTGAACGGTTTGCTCGATGCGTGCGGCCAGTTCCCGGGCTCCTTCGCCGCGCACCTCGCGCCAGTTGCTGAATTGATAAAAAACCTGGTGCAGGCCGCTCTCGGGTCCGGGCGGGGTGATCGTCCAGTTCGCGTCAGCCGGCAGGCGTGCCTCGCCGCTGATGATGACCATGCCGAGCTTGTCGTCGTGGTAACGGGTGGTGGCGGTGATCTCGAGCGCCGCAAGGCGGGTGGCGGTCAAGGCGATCAGTAGGGCGAGGAGCTGCGGGATGAGGCGGTTCATCTTTTTGGGTTTGGGCGTGAATGGATTGGATTATGCCGGAGGGGGGCCGATGCGGCGGATGGCCAATGCGGGGTTCAGACAAAAAAGCCGCCCTCGGGTTCGAGGGCGGCTTGCGATGGATCGGACTTGGGGCTGTTGGCTCAGTGTTTGTCAGCGGCGGCCGTGGCCGCGGCGGTGACGCCGCCGGGCAGGCACGCACCGCAGCCTTGGGCGAAGAAGTCGTTGCCCTTGGCGTCCACCAGAATGAACGCGGGGAAATCGACCACTTCGATCTTCCACACCGCTTCCATCCCCAGCTCGGGATACTCCAGCACCTCGACTTTTTTGATGTTTTCCTTGGCCAGAATCGCCGCCGGGCCGCCGATGCTGCCGAGATAAAAACCACCGTGCTTTTTGCAGGCGGCGGTCACCGCCGGGCTGCGGTTGCCCTTGGCCAGCATCACCATCGAGCCGCCCAACGATTGGAACAGGTCAACATAGCTGTCCATGCGTCCGGCCGTGGTCGGTCCGAAACTGCCGCTGGCGTAGCCCTTGGGCGTCTTCGCCGGACCGGCGTAGTAAACCGGATGGTTTTTAAAGTAATCGGGTAACCCCTGGCCGGCGTCGACGCGCTCCTTGAGCTTGGCGTGCGCGATGTCACGGGCCACCACCAATGGGCCGGTCAGAAGCACGCGGGTGGTCACCGGGTGTTTGCCCAGCTCGGCGAGGATGGCGGACATCGGCTGGTTCAGGTCGATGCGCACGACCTTGTCGTCCTTCAACGTGCGCTGGGCGGCCGGGATGAAGCGGCCGGGGTTGGTCTCCATCTTTTCCAGCCAGATGCCGTCCTTGTTGATCTTGGCCTTGATGTTGCGGTCGGCCGAGCAGGAGACGCCCAAGCCCACCGGGCAACTTGCGCCGTGGCGGGGCAACCGGATGACGCGCACATCGAGGGCGAAATACTTGCCGCCGAACTGCGCGCCGATGCCGCTTTGCTGGGCGATTTTTAGCACCAGTTTTTCGGTTTCAAGGCAGCGGAAGGCACGGCCCTGGTTGTTACCCGTGGTGGGCAGGTGGTCGAGGTACTTGGCCGAGGCGAGCTTGACCGTTTTAAGGCAGGCTTCGGCGCTGGTGCCTCCGATCACGAGGGCGAGGTGGTAGGGAGGGCAGGCCGAGGTGCCGAGGTAGGAGAGCTTGTCGGTGACGAACTTTTCCAGGCCCTTGGGGTTGAGCAGCGCCTTGGTTTCCTGGAACAGGAAGGTCTTGTTGGCCGAGCCGCCGCCCTTGGCGACGAAGAGGAATTTGTAGTCGTTGCCCTCGGTGGAGTAGAGGTCGATCTGGGCCGGCAGGTTGGTGCCGGTGTTGACCTCGGTGAACATGTCGAGCGGGGCGGTTTGCGAATAACGCAGGTTCTCCTGGGTGTAGCACTCGTAGATGCCCTTTGAGATGAACTCGGCATCGTTGGCGCCGGTCCAGACCTGCTGGCCCTTTTTGGCGACAACGGTGGCGGTGCCGGTGTCTTGGCAGAAGGGCAAAATGCCCTCGGCGGCGATCTCGGCGTTTTTGAGCAAGGTGGTGGCGACGTAGCGGTCGTTAGCCGAAGCCTCCGGGTCGTCCAGAATGGCGGCGACCTGGGCTAGGTGCTTGGGGCGGAGCAAAAACGAGGTGTCGCGCATGGCCTGCTGGGCGATGAAGGCGAGCACCTCGGGCTCGATTTTAAGGATCTCGCGACCCTCGAAGGTCGTGGTCGAAACGCCCTCGGTGGAGAGGAGGCGATATTCGGTGTCGTCGGGGCCGAGCGGGAACGGATCTTGGTAGGTAAACGCGGGCGTAGCCATGCCGACCATTAGTCAGCGGCGTGGGGCGGGGGACGACGAAAAACCGCCGCCTGCATAAAAATTACCAAAAACTGCGCTGGCCCGCTGGGGTGGCGCCGGGGGCGGGGCGGGCTCCTACCTCAGGCCCTCTTGGCGGGCTTGAGCGGCAGCACCGCCTGAATCGCCGTCACCAGCTCGGCCGGCGTGAACGGTTTTTTAACCATCCCGTTGATCCCCAGCGCCGTGATCTTCGGCAGCACTTTGTGGTCGGTGGTCGACACCAGCATGATCACCGGGATCAGGCTCAGCTCGGGGTGGGACTTGAGCATGGTGAGCATTTCTAGCCCATCCATGGTCGGCATGCTCACGTCGATGACCAACACTTTGGCCAGGTTGCGCTCGAGGGCGAACAGGCCGGTGAACCCGTTAGTCGCTTCGTGAACCACGCAGTCGAAGGGCGCCAGGGCTTGTTTGGCGATCAGGCGCACCGCTTTGGAGTCATCAATGACAAGAATAGGAATAGGCATGGGACAGGGAGCGTACGGGCGGGCGGTGGCGAGTGGAGTGACGGGTGAGGCGGCGCCGGGACGGGCGCGCGCAGGACGTAAGGTGCTATCAGCGGGAGTCGGGCGAACTTGGCAAAGAGATAGCGTGGGCCACGCGAAGATTATGATGGGTGCGCGCTTGGCAGCGCGGGCAGTTGCGGTCAAATTAGCGTCAAGATGAGCCTTCTGGAATACGCCCTGTTGGCCTTCGGTTCGCTTTTGGCGATCGTCGATCCGCTCGCGGTGATCCCCGCCTTCGTGACGATGACGGCGCGCGATTCGCGTCCGGCGCAAATCCGCATGGCCCGGCTGGCCTGTGCGACGGCGGCGAGTGTACTGACCCTCTTCGTGTTGACCGGACCGTGGGTGTTTAAGCTCCTCGGCGTGACCCTGCCGGCCTTCCAGATTGCGGGTAGCATTCTGTTGTTTTGCATCGCCCTCGACATGATGTACGGACGGCGCACGGCCTCGCGGGAAACTCTGGAGGAGGTCGAGGCGGGGGTGGCCAAGGACGACATTGCGATCACGCCGCTCGGGGTGCCGATGTTGGCCGGCCCGGGGGCGATTTCGGCAGTGTTGATTCTGCGGGCCCAGGCCCAAGGCAGTGCGCAGCATTTCGCGCTGCTCGGCTGTATTGGGCTGGTCTGCCTAGTGGCGTATTTCACCCTGCGCTTCGCGGTGTACGGGTCGAAGTGGTTAAACCCGCTGGTGTTGAAACTGACCGCGCGGCTCATGGGGCTGCTGCTGGCCGCAGTGGCCGTGCAGTTCGCCCTCAACGCGTTGCGTCAATTGGGCGTGCCGCTGCAGTTCTAAAAACGCCGCCTTCAGGTCAGTACGGCCAGCGCTGGGCGGGCAACGGGAAGCGGCGCGGCGGCGAGGGTGGTCGCGGCGGGGGCGGGCCGCGGGGCGGCTTGGGCTGGTTGGGGTTGCAGCCGCAGTTCGTCGAGGTGGGCGGCCACGGCCGTCAGGCTGTCCGGGGTGGCTGCCCCGATGGCATCAAGGGTTTCCTGATACGCACGGGCGCCGCTCCCTCCCACCAGCAGGTGCAGGCCGGGGGGCATCAGGCGTTTCATTTGCTTGAGCCGGTAATGCAGCGCCGCGTCGTCGAGCGGGTAAATGATGCTCAGCGCGATCGCCTTGGCTTGGCGGCGCACGGCGGCCCCGACGATGTCGGTGACGGGCAGGTTGGGCCCGAGGTAGGTGGCGTCCCAGCCGACGTTTTCGGCGGTGGCGGTGACCAGCAGTGCGCCGAGTTCGTGGACTTGGCCTTGGGGGGTGGCGACCACGATGCGCGGGGCGTTCTCGGTGCGGGAGTACTGGTGATAAAAACTCCCGAGAAACTTCCGCACGGTGGCCGTGAAAATGTGTTCGTGGGTGGCGAGCAGCGTTCCCGCCCGCCAGCCTTCGCCGAGGGCAATGGCAGTCGGCGCGATCACCCACTGCAGTAGTCCTTGCCAGCCCAGCACCACGTCGGCCCGCTCGAGGATTTCGTCGATCGCCCGGGCGTCGATCCGCTCGAGGGCGGCCATGATTTCGGCCTTAAAGCCCTCGGCCTTGTCCTGCGCCGAGACGGGCTGGGGCTGAGGCGGGGGCAGAGCGGCCGGTGTCGCTTCAGCCGCTGCGGCTGCCAGCAGGTGCTGGAGGGCGGCCTCGGGTAATTGGGCCACCGAGCTGATCGGGTGGCCTAGCCGGGTGGCTTGGGCAACCAGGGTGAGCCGTTGCACGTCCGCCGCCGAATACTGGCGGTGCCCGCCCTCCGAGCGGGCAGGGTCAAGCAGTTGGTAACGCTTTTGCCAGGCGCGAATTACATGGGCGGTCAGCCCGGTTTGGGCCGCCACCACTCGAATGGTGCTTCCTTTGGGCATGGTCTTACTCTGTTCAACTACGAGGTTTTATCAACCCTTAAAGTTAGACAGGTAGAAACGCTGGAGTCGCTTTTTGAGGTCTAATTTATTTCTTATCAAAATGTGATTAAGCATTTTAACATGGATTATGCCTTTTTTTGCGAGGCAATGAATTTTGTTTAGATATTTGTCTAATATTTCTTGACTCGGGTTGGGGGTTGTCTAATTATCAGCCGTGTTGAAGGTGCTTGTTGGCAAGCGTCCTTTTTCTTTAAAAATTCAAAAGTTATTAATTTAAAGTAGTTTAATTTACTTTGCTGGTTTTCTGGCGGTGTGCGGGCCCGTTAAGTGAGCAGCGTTTGGGTGAAGTTGGCCTGTCTAAGTTTACGCCAGTTGTCGTCACCCCGTTTTTTGTCCCCACCTTTCCGCGTTCCAACGGTTTTGCCTTACCCCCAAATCCCATGTCTCAACCGACGCAGCTCCTCACCTTCCGTACTCAGGGTCGCTGGTATGCCTGCGACTTGCTCTGGGTGCGCGAGATTCTCCGCCAGCCGAGCATCACCCCAGTCGATCAAGCGCCGCCCATTGTGCGGGGGCTGATTCACCTGCGTGGCCAGATTCTCACCGCCCTCGACCTCGACCTGCGGCTGGGTTGCGCCGGCGGTGCGGAAAAGCCCTCGGCCTGTTGTATTGTTTTTAAAACCAGCGTGGAACTCGGGCGCCTTGCCCAGCAGCCCGAGTCGGCCGAGCAGGCCGGTCAGGATTTGCTGGGTATCCTGGTCGACGAGATCGGCGATATTCTGAGCCAGCAGGAGCGGGTGCTGCCGCCGCCCCCGGAGAGCCTCTCCGGGTTGGATCCCGCCTGCATTGCCGGGGTCATCCCGCGCCCGGCCGGGCTGGTCAGTTTGCTGCATGTCCATGCTCTGCTTCGGCCCACAACCGCCACGGCTGCCTAACCCCAAAACCGTCATGAATGCTTTGTATTCCGATACCACGCTGACGCTCACCTTCGACGGCGATTTGACCTCGACCACCGTGGTTTCGGTGCGCGCCGAACTGATCGAGCTGCTTAAAAACTACCCCTCGGCCACGGCGCTGGTGGCTAATTTGTCTCAAGTCGGCCAGGTCGATTCGATGGGACTGAACCTGCTGATCGGCCTCTACCGGGAGGCCCATTTTAGGAAAATCCCCTTCCGCATCGAAAACGCCTCGCCGAGCGTTCGCCGGCTGTTTGGGCTGCTCAATCTCAACGAGCGCTTCGGGGTCTCCGCCGCCGCTTAACCGCCATGAGCGCCGACGAAACCGAAATGCTCGGCCTGTTTGTGCAGGAGGCCAATGAGCACCTTGAAACCCTCGAGACCGACCTGGTCCGCCTGGAGACCTGCCCGAACGACGCCGCTTTGCTCAACCGGTTGTTCCGCGCGGTCCACAGTATCAAGGGCACGGCCGGTTTTTTCGGGCTCACCCCGATCACCGATCTGGCCCACCTGATGGAGAGCGTCATGGCGCTGCTGCGCGACGGGCGCCTCCACTCCGATCGCGAGCTGATCAACCTGTTCCTCGGCAGTACCGATCACCTCCAGGTGATGGTGGCCGCCCCGGATCGCGCCGCAGAGGTCGATACCCGCCAGGCGCGCGCCGCCTTGGCCACGCGCCTGGATTTTGAGGCCCCGGCCAAGCCGAGCGCGGGCGGTGCGCCGGTTTTGCCGGCCTGCCTGCGGGGCTTCTCGATCGACCCGGAGTTGGTCCGCTCCAGCCTGCGTCACGGCCACCACTTATATGTGATCGAGCTGCAACTGACGGCCGACATCGAGGCCGCCGGGCAGACCCTGCTGGATTATTTCCGGGATGTGGAGTCGCTCGGCCTGCTGATCGCCGCCGCCACGGCGATGAGTGAGGGCGGCTTGTCCGAGGCGGTGGCCGGCGAGCTACAGTGCACCCTGTTGTTCGCCACCGCCATGGAGCCCGACCTTTTGCTGAGCGCCTTTAACCTGCCCGCAGACCGGCTGACCTGCCCCGACCAAGCGGTCTGGAGCGAATGGCTCGCCACTCAGCCCAGTCTTGTTCCTGCCGCTTCTTTTGCCTCGTCCACCCCGCCTCCGCCTGCCGCCGAGGTCACGCCCCAAACCCCCCAACCCATCATGAGCACCCCTACGCCTGTTCCGGCTCCTGCTGATTCACCCGCCGCCGGTGGCCCCGCCGCCCGCGTCAAGACCGAGGAAACTGTCCGCATCTCCGTTTCGCTGCTCGACGCCCTGATGAACTTGGCCGGCGAGATGGTGTTGGGGCGCAACCAGTTGCTGCGCATCGCCGCCCCAACCCGGGGCGGCGCGGTCACCCCGGGCCAGGAAGGGCTCGCCGGGATTGTGCAGGGCATCAGCGGCGTGACCACCGACTTGCAGCGCACCATCATGCGCGCCCGGCTCCAACCCGTCGGCGGATTATTCGGACGCTTTAACCGGATCGTACGCGATCTGGGTCAGAAGCTGGGCAAGGAAATCGAGCTGGAAACGGTGGGCAACGATGTCGAGTTGGACCGCGCCTTGATCGAGGGATTGTCCGATCCGCTCACCCACCTGATCCGCAATTGCGCCGACCACGGCATCGAGCCGGCCGCCGAACGCCTGCGTCTCGGTAAACCCGCCGCCGGCAAGGTGCGCATCTCTGCCGCCCACCTCGCCGGGCGGGTCCAAATCGAGGTGCGCGACGACGGCCGCGGGCTCAACCCCGACCTGCTCAAGGCCAAGGCGGTGGAAAAGGGCGTGCTCGCCGCCGACCAGGCTGCCCGTTTGACCGTGGCCGAAGCCTGGCAGTTGATCTTTGCCCCCGGTTTTTCCACCGCCGCGGTCGTCAGCGACGTCTCCGGTCGCGGGGTGGGCATGGACGTGGTCAAAACCAACATCGAGCGGCTCGGCGGGCGCGTGGAAATCGATTCGGTCCTCGGCCACGGGACCGCGCTGATCATCCGGCTGCCGCTCACGCTGGCGATTATCCCCGCCCTGATCGTGGGCTGTTCGACCCGCCGTTTTGCGGTGCCACAGCTCAACTTGCTGGAGATCGTCCGGCCGAGCGCCGAGCGACCGATCGAGCGCTTCGGCGGCTCCCAGGTCATCCGGTTGCGCGAAGAGCTCTTGCCGGTGATTAACTTGTCCACGCTGCTCGGCCTGCCCACCCGTACGGCCGACGAGGCCCCCGGGTATGTGTTGATCCTTAAGCTCGATAACCGGCGTTTCGGCCTGCAAGTCGAGTTGGTCGCCGACACCGAGGAAATTGTGGTCAAGCCGCTCGGGCGCCACCTGCAAGGCACCGGGTTTTACTCCGGGGCGACCCTGCTCGGCCAGGGCGAGATCGCCCTGATTTTGGATTTGGCGGGCATCGCCGCCGGCCGGTTGCCCTCCGCCGAGGCCTCGGCCACCCGGGCGCTGACGCGGGAGGCGGCGCTGATCGCCACCGAGCGCATCCTCTTGTTCCGCGACGGCTCGGCCGAGACCTTTGCCCTCCACATCGCCAATATCGGGCGCATCGAGAAAATCGCCTCCTCGCGCATCGAGCGGATCGGCGGCCACGATTTCTTTCGCCAGGCCAATGGCCCCACGCTGCGCCTATTGCGCATTCAGGATCACCTGCCGGTCGCCCCGGCCGGCGCCTTGCCCGCCGAGGTCCACATCATCGTGCCGCGCCTCATTCATCACGCGGTGGCGCTCATCGCCGAGCAGATTTTGGATGCGACCGACTTGCCGGTGGACTCGCTCGACACTGCCTCATTGCGCGGCCCGGGAGTGCTCGGCACGGCGAGCCTGCAGAACCGCCTGACCGTGGTGGTGGACTTGTACAGCCTGCTCCAAGCCGCCGGCATCGATGCCAAACCGCCCAAGGTCGGCCAGCTTTCGTCGCTGCGCGTGCTGCTCGCCGAGGACACCGCCTTTTTCCGCGAGGCCGTCCGCCGCAGTCTGACCGAGGTCGTCGGCAGCCTCGATATCGCCGAGGATGGCGAGGCCGCCTGGGCGCGGCTGCAAACCGGCCATTACGACGTGTTGATCACCGATCTGGAAATGCCCCGGCTCAACGGCTTCGAGTTAACCGCCCGCGTCCGCGACGACGCCCGCCTGAAGGCCCTGCCGGTGATCGCCCTGTCGGCCCGCGACTGCGACGACTTCCATGCGAAGGCCAAGGCGGCCGGCATCGACCATTACGAAACCAAACTCGACCGTGAGCGCCTATGCCGCGCGCTCACCCAAGTACTTTCCCCTCACTAGCCCTAAATTCTCACCCACCTTGCCCCTCGCTTATCCCAGCAAATGACCTGATTGCCCACCTGCGTTCCCCCTACTCCCAAATACCCTCAAACGTACCACCCATCATGAAACTCAACCTCACTGGCCGTTTCGTCCTCATCCTGCTTGCCGTCGGCCTGATCCCCCTGTTGATAATCGCCGGACTTAGCCTGAAATCCACCGCCAAGATCGCCAATGACATCGACTTGCGCCTGAAGACGGCCGCCGGCGGTTCGCTCGAAACCATTGAGCGCAACTTCTTTGAGCGCTACGGCGATGTCCAGGCCTTCGCGACCAATCACGTCCTGTTCGACAACGACCTGAGCCAGCCGGCGGGCCGGCAAAAACTCACCGAGGCGATCAACACCTACGTGCGGCTCTACGGGTTGTACACCCTGAGCATCGTTACGGACGCCCAAGGCAAGGTGATCGCCACCAACACTGCCGACGCCGCCGGCAAGGCCGTCGATACCAGCTTTATGCTGGGCAAAGATTGCGCCAAGTCCGGCTGGTTCCGCGACGCCCGGGACGGCCGCTTCCTCGCCTCCGACGTGCTCACCGGCACGGTGGTCGAGGACGTGGGCATTGACCCGGACGTGGTCCGGCTGCGCGGTGGCAACCACCTCACAGTGGGCTTCTCCGCCCCGATCATGAGCCCCAAGGGCGAGTTCCTCGGGGTCTGGCGCAACCTCGCCGACTACACGCTGATCGCTGAAAGCATCATCCAGCAGGACTGGCGGCGCATGGAGGCATCGGGTTTTGCCAGCACCGTGATCCTGCTCGTCAACAAGGACGGCACCCTGGTGACCCGCTACAATCCGCACCACATCGGCAGCAAGGATCTGCGGCCCGATTACAACGAGGTAATGAAGCTGAACCTGGCCGCCACCAACGCGAGCGTAAAGGCGGCGATCGCCCCCAATTCATTTGGCACCTCCAACTATTATTCCGCCGAATATAAGACCGAAATGATCGCCGGTTATGCGAAGTCCGCTGGTGCCCTCGGTTATCCGGGGCTGGGCTGGGCGATCGTGGTGCAAGACGCAGAGGAAGAGCTGCATGCCGGGGTAATCGCGGCCAACCGGGCCACTTACCTGACCGTGGGCGTTTCGCTCGTGCTGCTACTCGGCGTCGCCTTCCTGGTGGCACGCTCCATCACCCGGCCGATCCAGATGTGCGTGGGCGCCATGGAGAAACTCGCCAAGGGCGATCTCACCACCCAGATCGAGCTGGACCGCTCCGACGAGTTGGGGGTCCTGGCCAAGGCGATCAATGTGTCGATTGCCAACCTGCGCCAACTGGTCGTTAGCCTGAGTAAGTCGGCTTCCGATTTGCTCAGCGCTTCCCAAGTGCTCACCGAGACCGCCAACAACCAAGCGGCCACCGCCGAGGAAACTACGGTGCAGGCCAACACCGTTGCCTCGGCCGGCGAGCAGTTGTCCAGCAACTCGAAAGCCATGGCCGCCTCGGCCACCCAGATCACCCAATCGACCACCACGGTGGCGGCGGCCATGGAGGAAATGTCGTCCTCCATCCAAGAGGTCGCCCGCAACTGCGCCAACGAAAGCGAGATCGCCCGCAAGGCCGACACCCAGGCCCGTCAGACCCGTGACTTGATGGGCAAACTCGACGAGTCGGCCCGCCAGATCGGCAAGGTGGTGGAGTTGATCAACCGCATTGCCGAGCAAACCAACCTGCTGGCGCTCAACGCCACGATCGAGGCAGCCAGCGCTGGCGAAGCCGGCCGTGGGTTCGCGGTGGTCGCCAACGAGGTCAAGGAACTGGCCCGCCAGTCCGCCGCCGCCACCGAAGACATTCGCAAACAGGTTTCGCTCATCCAGGACAACGCCGGGGCCTCGATGCGCTCGCTCGACGAGGTGGCCAAGGTGATCGAGCAGGTCTCGCATATTTCCTCGTCGATCGCCGCTTCGGTCGAGGAGCAGTCGGCCACGACCTCCGAGATCGTCGGCACGGTGCACAAGGTTTCCACCGCGACCAGTGATCTCTCGCTCAACGTGCAGCAGACCTCCGAGGGTGCGTCCGAGGTGGCCCGCAACATCTCAGGCGTTTCCCAGGCCTCGGCCGATGCGGCCAAGGGCGCGGTCCGGATTAGTACCAGCGCCACGCAACTCGACGGACTGGCCACCACGCTGGGGCAACTGGTGGGGACCTTCAAAGTCTAGCCGCCCACGCGGCCGACCGGTGGCTGGGTTCGCCGGTCGGGCCGAAGCGGAGTGTCGGAAGCGCCACCGGCAGCGGAACGAGAACGAGTCGGATTAAGAGAACGAGAACGATGCGGAGTTCGGAGGTAGTGCCGATCGGCCTACCTCCGGGTTCGTTCTCGTTCTCTTAATCGTTTTCGCCCGTCGACAGACCGCCCGCGTATGCCGCTCAGACCGCCCGCGAATGGTAAGCGGCCCGGCCCTTGTGCAGGTGGGCGTCGAACCGCGCTGCCACCACTCGCACAAAGGGCAGGCCCGCCTCCGTCACCGTCAGGCCGGTCGGGGTGCGTTCGACGATGCCGTCGGCCTCCAAATCGGCTAGCGAGGCCAGCTCGTTCGCGTAGGTGGTTTCCACATCGATTCCGAGTTCCTGGGAAAGGGCAGCGAAGTTGAGCTTTCGCTCGCACATAATGTTCATGATTAATTGCTTGCGGCGCTTGTCTTCGGGGGTGAGCAGGTAGCCGCGTTCAATCGGTAAGGTGCTCTTGGCCAGCATGCTGCGGTAGGTGGCCAGGCTCTTGTGGTTTTGGCGGTAGCCGTCGGCGGTGGTCGAAATCGCCGAGATGCCAAAACCGTAAACCGAGGCGCCGGCCCGCGTGCTGTAGCCCTGGAAATTGCGGTGCAGCGCCTGTTCGCGCAGCGCCACCGCCAGTTCGTCGTCGGGGCGCGCGTAGTGATCCATGCCGACTTCGACGTAGCCGGCGGCTAGCAGCCGCTCCTTGGCGAGGACTTGCATGCGCAGCTTTTCGTCGGCGCCGGGCAGGGTGCCCTGTTGGTCAAAAATACGCTGGGAGGGCTTTAGGCCGGGGACGTGGGCGTAGCTGAAAACCGAGAGGCGGTTGGGGGCGAGCGCGAGCACGTCGTCGATCGTGCGGGCAAAGGTGGAGACGGTTTGTTTGGGCAGGCCGGTGATCAGATCGATGTTGATCGAGGTGAAGCCCGCATTGCGTAACAGCATGACCGCGCGCTCGTTGAGGGCAGGCGGCTGCACCCGGTGGATCGCCAGTTGCACCGCTGGATCGGTGTCCTGCACGCCGAGGGAGGCGCGCCGCGCGCCCATCTCGTAGAGGGCGGCGATTTGGTCGGGCTCGAGGTGGCGCGGATCGATTTCTACCGAGATCTCCGCATCGGCATCGAAGCGGAAGGGGTCGTGGAAAAGTTGCCCCAGACGGCGCAGTTGCGCGGCCGACAAAAACGTGGGCGTGCCGCCGCCGAGGTGAAGTTGGGTGACGGCGCGCTCCGAGTTGATGAACGGGGTGGTCAGGGCGATTTCGTGCGCCAGATCGTCGAGGTAGGCGTCAGCCGAATCCTGGCGGGTGGTGACCAAGTTGGTGCAGCCGCAGAACCAGCAACGGCTTTGGCAAAAGGGGAGGTGGATGTAGAGCGACAACGGGCCGGCGCCGGGCAGGTTGTCGGCTTTAAGCATTGCCTCAGGGCCGAAGGCGGCGAGGTCGTCGCTGAAGTGATTGGCGGTGGGGTAGGAGGTGTAGCGCGGCACCGGCCCGGAGTATTTGCGTAGCAGTTCAATTCCGCTGGAGGGCGTCGGCACGTAGCAGGGAAAGGGGGACATCGATGTAGCCATGGTAAGAAGGCGAACACTCTGCCCGAATCCCGCCGCCGTCGCTCGGCGGGGGTTGGCAACGACTCCGCGTTCCTTGCCATGGCCCGCCGCGGTGTCGGCAAAAACCGCTGCCCGACACCCCTAAAGTCGGCAAATCAGCAGTTCGCGCTCGAAAATCATCTCCTTGGGCAAATGCGCGTGCAGGTCGATGAATAGTTCCTCATGGCCGATCACCTCCGCGCGCCAAGCGGCGCGGTCGACGGCCTGAAGCGCCGCAAACTGCTCGGGGGTGAAGTCGCTGCCGGTCCAGTCGATGTCCGCGAAGCGCGGTTGCCAACCAATCGGGGTCTCGCGGGCGCAGGCCCGGCCGCGGGCGCGCTCGACCACCCACTTGAGGATGCGCATGTTCTCGCTAAACCCGGGCCAGAGGAACTTTCCGTCGGCGCCCTTGCGAAACCAGTTCACGCTGAAAATACACGGAGTTTCACTGAGGTTTTTCTGCATGGAGATCCAGTGGCGGAAGTAGTCGCCCATGTGGTAGCCGCAAAACGGCAGCATCGCGAACGGATCGCGGCGGACTTTACCGATCGTGCCAGCTGCCGCCGCGGTCATCTCCGAACCCATGGTGGCGCCGACATACACGCCTGCGCTCCAATTAAACGCCTGGTAGACTAGGGGAATGGTGGTGGCCCGCCGGCCCCCGAAGATGAGCGCGCTGATCGGCACCCCGGTGGGCGACTCCCAGGCCGGATCGATCGTCGGGCACTGCGCGGCCGGTGCGGTGAAACGAGAATTGGGGTGGGCTGCCTTCGCCCCGGTTTCCGCGGCGAGCTCCGGCGTCCAGGGTTTACCCTGCCAGTCGGTCAGTGCGGCCGGCGGGGTATCGGTCATGCCTTCCCACCACACGCCACCTTCGGGAGTGAGGGCCACGTTGGTAAAAATCGTGTTTTTCGCCAGCGCCGCCATGGCGTTGGGGTTGGTTTTGACCGAGGTGCCGGGGGCGACCCCGAAAAAGCCTGACTCCGGGTTGATCGCGTGGAGGCGTCCGCTGGCGTCGGGTTTGAGCCAGGCGATGTCGTCGCCCACGGTCCAAATTTTCCAGCCCTCGGCCAGCAGCGGGGTGGGCGGGATGAGCATGGCGAAGTTGGTTTTGCCGCAGGCGCTGGGGAAAGCGGCGGCCACGTAGGTTTTTTCCCCCTGCGGGTTTTCGAGCCCCAGGATGAGCATGTGCTCGGCCAGCCAGCCCTCGTCGCGGGCCATGTTGGAGGCGATGCGCAGGGCGAAACACTTTTTGCCCAGCAACGCGTTGCCGCCGTAGCCCGAACCGTAGGACCAGATCTCACGGGTTTCTGGAAAGTGCACGATGTACTTGTCCGGGTTGCACGGCCAGGGCACGTCGGTTTGGCCCGGGGCGAGCGGGGCGCCCACCGAGTGCATGCAGGGCACCACGCGCTTCCCGTCGTCGTCGATTTGCTGGAAAATGGGCAGGCCGATCCGCGCCATGATGCGCATGTTAACGACCACGTAGGGCGAGTCGGTTAACTGCACGCCGATTTGGGCCAGGGGCGATCCGAGCGGGCCCATGCTGAAGGGCAGCACGTACATCGTGCGCCCGGCCATGCAGCCCTGGAAGCGCGCTTTGAGGGTTTTGCGCATCACGAACGGGTCGACCCAGTTGTTGGTCGGGCCGGCGTTGTCCTTGGAGTGCGAGCAGATAAAGGTGCGATCCTCGACGCGGGCCACGTCGCTCGGGTCGGAGCGGGCGTAGTGGCAGCCCGGCCAGAGGTCCTCGTTGAGTTTCGTCAACGTTCCGGCGGCGACCATCTGGGCGCAGAGCGCGGCGTTTTCCTCCTCCGAACCGTCCACCCAGTGGATGGCGGCGGGCTGGGTGAGCGCGGCCATTTTGGTTACCCACTTGAGCAAGTGGGGGTTTTTGCTGAGCGGCTTGTCGGTTGACCGGGCTTTCATGGGCGCAACCTAAGCGTTCCCCGTGCCAAGCGGCAAACGCCAATGGGTCTTCGCCGCCACTCTTTCCTGGATCGCGACGGGTTGGCCTAAACCAAGGTGCGCGGATGCAATGGGGGCGCCTTGGGGGGGCAAGGGAAGGAGGTGAAAAAGGGGACAGAACGGGGACCGCAGGATTATTTTTAGGCCCAAAAAAGCCCCAGGGACTTTTGTAAGTCTCTGGGGCCAAAGTGGCTGCCCGGGTAGGGGTCGAACCTACGACCAAGTGATTAACAGTCACCTGCTCTGCCACTGAGCTACCAGGCAAGATCCTCGTGAGAGGAGGGATTGAAGAACAATTTACGCGCGGGGGTTGTCAATGCTCGTTTTGGATTATCCGGAGGTTTTTCAAAGTTTTGTTTGCCATCCCCTAGAGCTTTGGGTGTCTTGGGGCTCTTTTCTAATACGCCTGCCTTCAATTCCGGAGGAACAGGGGGAACGAAGCTATGAGCAAACAACAACTGATCCTCAACGTCACGGCCCGTCCGCAAACCGGTCGTTCTGCCTCGCGCCGCGTGCGCAAGGCCAACCAAATCCCTGCTATCGTCTACGGTAAGCACACTAACCCGGAGGCGCTCTCAGTTGACGCTCCTGAGTTCGTTCGCCTGCTGAAGTCCCTTTCCGGTCGTGCGCTCCTCATCGAGCTCAACCGCAAGGACAGCACCGCCAAGGCCCTCACTTTCCTCCAGGAAGTGCAGCGCGATCCGATCACCGACAAGTATCTCCACCTCGACCTTCAAGAAGTGAAGGCCGACGAGAAGCTTGAAATCCGCGTGCCCCTGCTCATCACCGGCGAGTCCTTCGGCGTGATGAAACAGAACGGCGTGCTGGAAATCGGTGCCCACGCCCTGCGCGTGCGCTGCTTCCCCAAGGATTTGCCTCCCGTTATCGAGGTTGATGTTACCGAGTTGAAGGTCGGTGAGACCCTCAAGGTCGGCACCCTCAAGCCGATCGCTGGCGTTGAGTTCCTTGATGTCAAGGGCCAGCCGGTGGTCTCCTGCGTCGAGCCCGTGGGCGAAATCGCTTCCGGCGCTCCCGCTGCTGGTGCCGCCGCCGCTGCCGCTGGTGCCAAGCCCGCTGCTGGCGCTGCTGCCGCTCCTGCTGCCGCCGCTGCCGCTGGTGCCAAGCCCGCTGCTGGTGCCAAACCCGCCGCCGGCGCCAAGCCCGCTGCTGCTCCCGCCAAGAAGTAAGTTTCGCCGCCCCGGTCCGCTGCTTCACCGCACTGGACCCGGACGTTTGTTCTTTGAGTTATGTCCATCTCGCTTGTTGCCGGTCTGGGCAACCCTGGTCGCGATTACGACAACACCCGCCACAACGTGGGTTTTGTCGTCGTCGAGGCGCTCGCTCGTCAGCTCGGCCTTGCTTGGCAAAAGCAACGGTCGTTCGAGGCCGAGGTCGCCCGCTGGGATCCGGAGCCGGGCCGCACGGTCCTGTTCGCCAAGCCGCTTACGTTCATGAACGAGAGCGGCCGGGCGGTCCAGGCCATGACGGGGTTTTACAAAATCCCCGGCACTGCGGTCACCGCCGTTTATGACGACCTCACGATCAACCTCGGTCTCGTGAAAGTCAGCGTCAGCGGAAGTGCCGGTGGTCACAACGGTGTGGCCAGCCTACTCGAACGACTCGGCAACGGCTTTGTCCGTTACCGTATCGGCATCGGGCCGAAAGACCCGCCCCAGATGGACCTCAAGGACTTCGTCCTCGGCAAATTCACTCCTTCCCAACAACTCCTCCTCGACCAGAATTTAGAACGCTATGTGTCCGGCCTGCGCTTCGTCTTAGACCACGGAGCCGACCGGGCCATGAACCAACTCAACCGTAGAGACTCACAATGAGCACCACCACCAAACGCAACTACCGCGCCACCTTCATCCTCGATAATCGCGGTAAGGAAGACTCCGTTGATCAAATCATCGACGGAGTGAAGAAAGACATCATCGCCGTCGACGGCGTCGTCGGGGCCGTTGAAGCCCTCGGCCGCCGCGATTTCGCGCGCGTCACCGATCGCAACCTGCCCGGCGCCACCTACATCCAGGTCGCGTTCTCGGCTCCTGCCACCGGCCCGGCCGCCCTCAAAGAGCGCCTGCGCCTCAACAGCACCGTTTACCGCACCTTCCTCCAGAACGCCTGAGTCCGGGCGAACGCAACGCTCCCATGGCTTCCCTCAACAAAGTAATGCTCATCGGCAACCTGACGCGCGACCCGGAACTCCGGGTCACGCCCAAGGGCACGGCCATCTGCCAGTTCGGCCTCGCGGTCAACCGTCAGTTCAAGGACGAATCCGGGGCAACCCGCGATGAGACGACCTTTGTTGATATTGAGGCCTGGGGTAAACAGGGCGAAACCGTCGCCAAATTCTGCACCAAGGGTAAACCGTTGTTCGTCGAAGGCCGTCTCAAGCTCGATACTTGGGATGACAAGACGACCGGCCAGAAGCGCAGCAAGATGAAGATCGTCCTCGAGAACTTCCAGTTCATCGGCGGTCGCGAAGGTGGCGAAGGTGCCGGCGCTCCCCGCGCTGCGGCCTCGTCGGGTGGGGATGAGGGCATCGATCAAACGATCGAGCGCCACACCCCCCCGCCGCGAGCCAACACCAAGCCCACTCCGCCTCCGCAGGACAACATCGACGAAGACGTCCCGTTCTAAAACGCGCCCCGCGTTCACACCTCTCAAAAACAATTCTTAAATACACATACCATCATGGCTCATAACGAAGTTTTGCTCCTCAAGCCCGTTGACGGTCTGGGCGCCGAAGGCGACCAGGTCAAAGTCCGCGCCGGCTACGCCCGTAATTTCCTCCTCCCGCAGAAGTTTGCCGTCGCTCTCACGCAGGCCAACCGCAAGCGCGTCGAGGCCCTCAAGAAGCGCCGTTCCGAGCGCGAAGTCTCCGAGCTGTCCGGCGCCCAGGCGCTGGCCGACAAGATCTCCAAGGTCGCTCTCGCGTTCGCCGTCAAGACCGGTGAAGGCGGCAAGCTGTTCGGCGCGATCACTTCCGCCGACATCCATCAGAAGCTGGTTGAGTCCGGCATCGAGATCGAAAAGAAGAAGATCCACCTCCACACCCCGGTGAAGGCCCTCGGCAAGCACGAGGTGAAGATCAAGCTTCACGCCGATGTTTCGGTGGAAGTTTCCTTCGACGTCGTTTCCGAGAACCCGATCGTTGAGGCCGTCGTCGAGGCGCCCAAGGCGAACAAGGAAGAGTATCCCGAGCACGCCGCTCTGGAGAAGCAGGCCGCCCGCCGCGCCGAAAAGGCCAAGCGCAGCGACCGCAAGAAGTAAGGCTTCGGCGCCGATTTCGGCGCCCGCCGCTTCCGCAAGACCGCCGTCCCCGCAAGGGGCGGCGGTTTTTTTGTGCCCGCAGTGCGGGGCCAGCCACCGCGGCCTGACGTGGGGCGACGGGGGGGGGCGGATCCAACGCCTGCATGGGGATTAGGGTTTTCCTGAATCGAAACGACTTCGTCGCCCCGCTACGCCTCGGAGCGCGGGGATGGTTCAGGAACGTAGCGGGAGCGCGGAGCGCTTTCGACGGCGCGAGGCGCGCTTTGGTGTTCGGTAGCGAAACGACTTCGTCGCCCCGCTAAGCCTCGGAGCGCAGGGGAGGTTCTGGAACGTAGCGGGAGCGCGGAGCGCTTTCGACGGCGCGAGGCGCGCTTTGGCGTTCGGAATCGAAACGACTTCGTCGTTGCGCTACGCCTCGGAGCGCGGGGGAGGTTCTGGAACGTAGCGGGAGCGCGGAGCGCTTTCGACGGCGCGAGGCGCGCTTTGGTGTTCGGAATCGAAACGACTTCGTCGTCGCGCTACGCCTCGGAGCGCGGGGGGAGGTTCTGGAACGTAGCGGGAGCGCGGAGCGCTTTCGATCCGAGCGCGGAAAGTCTAAACGCATCCACCCGCCGCTGGTATTATTTCGCCGTCGGGCCCAGCGTCACAACCGCAGCCGGGCCGGGCAGGGTGAAATAAAAACACGCCCCATGATCAACCGCCGCCTCCGCCCAGATGCGCCCGCCGTGCCGCTCCAAGATGCGGTGAACCAGGGCCAGCCCCACCCCGGTGCCCTCGAAATCGGGCTGGTTGTGCAAGCGTTGAAAGACCCCGAACAGCTTGTCGGCGTGGCGCATGTCGAAGCCCGCCCCGTTGTCTTTGACGTGATAAACCCAGCTCCCCGTCGGGTCTAGTTGAGCCCCGACCTCGATGGTGGCGAGGGGGCGCTTGCGGGTGAATTTGAGGGCGTTGCTCAGCAGGTTGACCCACACCTGCCGGATCATCGCCGGGGTGCCGAGGGCCGCCGGGATGGCCTGGAGCTCAAACTGGATGTTCCGGACGAGTTCGAGGGGGATGAGTTCGTTATACACCTCCTGCGCCATTGCCCGCATGTCGATGGGGACCGCCTCGGTTTGTTGGCGGCTGATCCGCGAAAAGGTGAGCAGGTCGTCGATGAGCCGGCTCATGCGTTGGGCTTCGTCGCGGATCACGTTGAGCAGACGGCGGCCGTTGTCGTCGAGCAGGGTGGCACAATCCTCGATGGCCATGCGCGCATACCCGTCGATCGCCCGCAAGGGGGCGCGCAGGTCGTGGGAGACCGAGTAACTGAACGCCTCCAGCTCCTTGTTGACCGTTTCTAGCTTGGCGGCACGGCTGCTCAGATCGGCGTTGAGGTTTTGGATGTTGGTGTTGGCGGTCTTCAGTTCGGCGGTGCGCTCAGCCACCCGCTGCTCAAGCTCGGAGTTGAGAGCGTGGATCTCCTCCTCGGCGCGCATGCGCGAGGTGATGTCCCAATTGGTGCCGAGCATACGCAGCGGGGTGCCCTGTTCGTCGCGAAAGATCTTGGCCACGGCCTTGATGTAGCGAGTTTCCCCGTTGGGCCAGACGATGCGAAAAACCGTGTCGAAGGGCTTGGTTCCGGCGATGGCTGCGGCGATTTCCTGGTCGCCGCGCACCAAGTCATCGGGGTGCAATGAGTTGCGCCAGGCCTCCTCGGTACCGATAAAGTCGGCGCGGTGGATATGATAGAGGGCGAACATCGAGTCGTCCCAGATCATGTTGTGGTTAATCAGGTTCCAGTCCCAGATGCCGATGCCGTTGTGGAACGTGGCGAGGGCCAGGCGTTCTTCCTTTTCCTTGAGCTTACTTTCCGCGTCCTTGCGGGTGGTGATGTCGAGGCTGACCCCCATGTAGCCAGTCAGCCGGCTGTTGGCGTCGCGCAGGGGGACGAGCTCCTTTTCGATCCAATGGTCCCGACCGGTCTTGCTGCGGATGAGCACCTCTCCGCGAAAGCCTTGCTGTTGATCCCTGGCCACGCGGATGGCGGCGAGGGTGGGGGCCTCGGCGAGTGGTGAAAAGAGCAGTTGGTCGGGCGACTGTCCCAATGCCTCGGCCGCCGTGTAGCCGGTCAGGCGAGTAAACCCTTCGTTAGTCCAGGTGATGCGGTTGGCGGCATCGGTCAGGATGACCGCATTGGAGGTATGGGTGGCGACCATCGCGAGCAGCTCGGCCTTACGCTTGGAGGCGGCGAGCGCCTGCGCATGCCGGGCGGTGCGCCCGAGGCTCCAGAACAAGCCGCTCAGCAGGCAGGTGATCAACGCGCCCCCGATGGCTACGCTATGAACGCCGAGGCGGGACGCGTAGGGGAAGTGGGTGCTGGGGCTGCAGACGACCGTCCAGTTGAGCCCGCCGATCGGGAGTATGGCGGAGTGGTGAAGCCGGGGTGCGTTGGTCCCCAGTTCGTGCGGCGGCGCCGATTGGGGGTATCCATCGAAGATGAGGTGCTCGGATTGGGCTGACTCGCCGTCAAAGACATGGAAGTTGATCTCGTCGTTCAGATCCTGATCGATGGAGGCGAAGATACGGGCGGCGACGACGGGCATATAGACCCAGCCCAAGAGCGCGGCGCGTCGCGCCACTGGGGAGGGGGGCGGCGGGCCGTTTTTATAAACAGGGAAGTAGATGATGAATCCTGGGCCCTCGGTTAGGGCCTGTACGAGGGTGATCGGCCGGGTGAGGGCGGCTTGGCCGCTCAGCATGGCGCGCTCGGCGGCGTCGCGGCGGTTGGGCTCTTGGCCCGCGTCAAAGCCTTGGGCAGCTTGGTTGGGGGTCAGCGGCTCAATGAACTCGATCACGAAGAGGTCGGCGGCATCTCCGCTGGTTTTGAGTTGGAAATCCGGTGCGTGGTCCGCCCGGGTTTCGGCCAGAAACGCCGCGAGCTCCGCGCGCTCGACCCGACGCATAAAGCCAAGGCCCAAGGCCCCGGGGAACTCGGTGGGCAGGTCGCGGGAGCGCACCATGGCGGCGAAGTTCTCGCGTTTGACCGTTGGGCTGGCCGGCCAGAGTGCCTTGGTCCCGTGGAGGCCGTATTCATAGTGGAGGACGCGGTTGCGGATCTCGCTGCGCAGGCGTTCGCCGATGCGCTCCAAGTAGGCGTGGTCGGCCGCCTGGGTGGTTTGCACGGCCTGCCAGCTCAACCAGGCGCTCAGCATCAGTCCCAGCCCGAGCATGAGGGGGGCGGCGGCCTGAAATAAGTTGGCACGAAACGAGGACATGAGGCGCGGGGTGGGCGGTCGCAGTGAACCGGAACCGGCATCGGAACGAGAACGAGTAGGATTAAGAGAACGAGAATGAGGCGGAGTGCGGAGGCGAAGCCGGGGACGGGCGGGCAGGGTGGCCCTTAACTAACACGGGTTGGCAGGGCGTTGCAAACGGCCGGCCCGGTAATGCTCGCCGAAAAAAAGGGCGCGAAGGGTAACGGAGATGGGGCGATAAAAACGAGAACGATAGGGAGTGGCTGGCCAGGCTGCCGGTGGCGTCGGGGGTGAAATCGTTCACGTTCTCTGGCCGATGTCTGGCACCCAGCTCAGGCCCTTCGGATATGGGGACTCGCAGGCTGTAGCATTCAACCGGTCGGAGCTAACCGCAGGCGGTATACCCGCAAACGCACGCAAAGGGCACAAAGAACAAGCCCTGTTTTGCGATGCGATCGCTGCATACTATCGCGGCTAAAAGGCTCGAGGCCTAGGCATGCACGCGAGCCCACCCCTGGGCTGGCGGGCAACCCATCGAGGACAGTGAGAATGCGTTGGGGTGTAGACCCAATGTAAGCGGCCCGTTTATGCGCTATTATCCAGCCTGTAATGCGAGCAATCGAACGGCTTCTTCACGGGCGGGCTGCAAAGCGAAAGCAGTGGAGTTTTTTGCCCTAGTCTATGTCCGCAGAACAATTAGCCTTAGCCCGTCGAGGCCTGGTGGAGCAGCTCAGCGGTTCGCAGATTTATCGGGATTACGAACACGCTTTTCGGGAAACTACCGGACTGCCGTTGAGGCTGCGCGCCGCGGATGCCTTTGACTTGATGCACCACGGTGACCCTAAGGAGAGCGCGTTTTGTGCGCTGATGGCCCAGAGCAATCACAGCTGCTCGGCCTGTCTGATGGTCCAGAAGTGGGTCGAGGAGGCGGCGCGGGGGGTGACGAAAACGCACCAATGTTTCGCCGGCCTGTATGAAACTGCGATTCCTATACGGGTGGGGGAAAAACTGATCGCATTTCTGGAGACGGGCCAGGTGTTGTTGCACGAACCGACGGCGGGGCATTTTACCCAGTTAGCGAGGGCGACGCTTAAACTCGATTCCCGGGCGGATCTAAAGCGGGTGGAAGCGGCCTATTTCCAGACCCGTGTGCTTACGGCGCGGCAGTACGAGGCGATCGTCCGGTTGCTGGAGATTTTCGCCCTGCACCTGGCGTCACTCAGCAACCAATTTGCCCTGCGCACGGCGAACTCCGAGCCCCCCGCCATCAAACGCGCCCGCGCCTTTATCGCGGAGAGCCACGCGGACGACCTTTCGCTGAGCAGGGTGGCGAAGGCGGTGAACATGAGCGCCTGTTACTTTTGCAAGCTGTTCAAGGGGGCGACGGGGATGACTTTCACCGAGTACCTCGCGGCCGTGCGGGTCGAGAAAGTGAAGAACCTGATGCTAAATCCCCAGGTGCGCATTAGCGAGGCGGCCTTTGAAGCGGGATTTCAGTCGCTTTCACAGTTCAATCGCGTGTTTCGCCGGATCTCCGGTGAGGCGCCCTCCGGCTATCGTATTCGTCTTCACTCCGCTGGGGGCTGAGAAATTGGGGTGGGGGCGTGGAGGTGGTAAAGTGCGCCGAGCCGCCACCGCCCACGGCTTCCAGCGGTGCCCGCTGAGTGGGTAAGCCCCCCATGGCGGGCGCGGGTGGTTGGGGGCACCTTGACGCAGGCAGAAAACCCCGGCGATCCACACGGGGTTTCTCCTGCTCGTTGTTTTTTTAAAAGGAATCCCCATGGACAAGAATCCCCTCAGCAAAGGCGTTTTTACCGAACACGGTTTGGGCGTCGGAGTGATCACCAAAAAAATGATTCGTGAGCGCGCCCAGGAGGTGGCGCTGATCAACGGGCGCAAGCCGCACGAACTCGAGAAATCCGATTGGGAACAGGCCAAGCGCGAATTGTCCGGAGGGCCCACGGTTGATGCCGAAACGGCCCTGCTCGAATCCCTCTCCGCCGACGAGGGCTGGGATGAGTTACCCGAGGTCGGCGATCATCAGGCGCCGCAATCCCCCATGGAGGACGAGGATGAGGAGGGCCGCAGTGAAACCGCGCAGCTAGTCGAGGAAGGGGTACAGGAGGCGGACCACGACCAGCGGTTGGCGGCGGCTAGGGAAATGCAAAAAGAGGAGGCGGAGGAGTCCTGAGCGGCGGGGGGGGGAAGCGAGAACGAGAACGAGTGAGAGAACGAGAACGAGGAGGATTCAATCCCCCTCCCTCTTTTGGTGAACAGGCGGTGAAAAACTTTCCGTAAGACACCATTGCTTCTCGCGGCGCAACCCTTTGCCTCGTTGCTCCGCTTCATGGCTGACGACTTCAAGAAATTCCCCCGCCGTCCCCGCTCCGAGTCTGCCGAGCCGCGTGACGTGGCTTCGCTTATCGGGCGTACGCCTCCGCACAGCGCCGAGGCCGAGGAGTACCTGCTGTCCTGCTGCTTCCTGGACGGGTCCGACATCGTGGCCCGCTGCTTGGAGGGCAAGCTGAGCGCCGCCGCCTTCTACTCACCGGCCAACCGGGTGATTTTCGAGAAGCTGGTCGATCTCTACAACAAGGGCGTGCCCATCGATTTGCAGATCCTCGCCGAGGAGCTCAAAACTAGCCGCCAGCTCGATGAGATTGGCGGCTACGCTTATCTGACCCAAGTCAGCAGCCGGATTCCGACCACCGCGCAGTCGAACTATTTTATTGAGAAGGTGCGCGAGCTGCACCTTCTGCGCGAACTCATCAAGGTGGCCACCGGGGCGGTCGAGAGCTGCTACGCCTACGAAGGCGGGCTGGAGGAGTTCATCGATAAGGTGGAGCAGGATCTGTTTAAGGTCACCCAGGACCGCGTCTCCGATGGCGCTGTGCAGATGAAGGGGCCGACGAGCGAGGCCATGGCGGTCATCACCAAGATGATGATGAAGAAGGGCGAACTCACCGGGGTGTCGTCGGGCTTCAAGGACCTCGACGCCTTTACCTACGGCTTCCAGCGGCAGGAAATGATCATTCTCGCGGCCCGTCCTTCGATGGGCAAAACCTCGCTGGCGCTCAATTTCGCCGAGGCCGCCGCCCTGCCGCGCCGCGGCGAGGGCGTGCCGATTCTGATTTTCTCGTTGGAAATGGGCGCCGCCCAGCTCGCACTCCGTATGTTGTGCGCCCGGGCCAAGGTGAACATGAAGCTGCTGCGTGACGGCTTGCTCTCTAAAAACGGCGAGGAGCAGCAGCGCCTGCTCCATACCGCCGATGAGTTCTCCAAGGCCCCCATCTTTATCGACGACTCCAGCCACCTTTCGATTATGGAGTTGCGCGCCAAGGCTCGCCGCCTGCAATCGCGCAACAAGCTCGGCCTGATCATCGTCGACTACTTGCAGTTGCTTGCCCCGACCGACTCTAAGTCGCCTCGTGAACAGCAGGTTGCGGAGATGTCGCGTGGCTTGAAGGCGCTGGCCAAAGAGCTCGACGTGCCGGTGCTTGTCTTGTCGCAGTTGAATCGTTCGGCGGAAAAAGAAAACCGCACCCCGAAGCTCTCCGACTTGCGTGAATCCGGCTCGATCGAGCAGGACGCCGACGTGGTCTTGATGCTGGCCCGGCCCAAAGATGCCGATGAGAAATTTCAGGTCGCCGCCGACTCGGCGGAGTTAATCGTTGCCAAACAACGAAACGGCCCAGTAGGAGAATTGAAACTTACGTTCCTTCGGGACATTACACGCTTTGAAAACTACACTCAGTAACCCCGTTTTCGGGGTCGTCCGGCTCTGTTTCGCCCTCGGTTTGCTCGTGGTCACCGGTGCTTTGGGCCGGGCCCAACCCGCCCCGGCCCCCGCCTTCAAGGTGGGCACGGTGAGCACCAAGTTCGTCGGCCAGGCCAACGTCAACGACCAGCTGGTGCGTGCCAACATGCAGGTGCGCGACGGCGTCGCCCTTGACGAAACCCAGATCGACCAGGACATCCGCTCCCTTTACAAAACCGGTCTGTTTGAGTTCATCGAGGTCAAGCGCGACATCCTCCCAGGTCAGGTCGTGAACCTGGTCTTCGAGCTGACCACCAAATTCCGCGTGCTTAGCGTGCGCTACGACGGCAACGTGAAGATCAAGAGCCGCCGGCTCGACAAGGAGATCAAGACCAAGGCCAACACCGCGCTCGACGAGCGCCAGGTCAAGGAGGACGTGACCAAGATCCGCGACTACTACCAGAAGTCCGGCTACAATCAGGTGCAGGTCAGCTACACGATCGAGCGCAACCGGGTGACCGGCTTTGGCACTGTGACCTTTAAGATCACCGAAGGCGCGAAGGTGAAGATCTCCAGCGTTAACTTTGTGGGCAACGACCACGTGAAGGTCAGCAAATTGCGCAAGGCCATCGAAACCCGGAAGTGGAATATTTTCTCCTGGTTGACCGGCTCGGGCCGCCTCAAGGACGACCAGCTGCAGGACGACTTGGACAAGCTGCGCGATTACTACCGCGAGCTCGGCTACCTCGACGTGGAAGTGCCCGCCGACAAAATCGACTACCGCTACCCCAAGTCCAGCAAGCTGATCCTGACCATTCGGATCATCGAGGGGCGCCAGTACAAGGTGGGCGCCATCACGATCGTCGGTAATACCATCATCCCCACCGACAAGCTCCAGGCCGCCCTCAAGCAGAACACCGGCAGCGTGTTCGCCCCGTCCAAGATCGACAAGGACGTGACCGCGCTGGAGGACGCCTACGGCAAGGACGGTTACATCGAGAGCCGCGCCCAGTTGGTGCGTAAGCCCAACCTGACCACCGGGGCCATCGACATCGAATACCGCATCAAAGAGAGCGACAAATTCTTCGTCGAATCGATCCGCGTCGAGGGCAACACCAAGACCAAGAGCATCGTGATCATCCGCGAGTTGTCCCTCGGGCCGGGCGAGGTGTTTGACTCCGTGCGCATGAAAAACTCCAAGCAGATTCTGGAGAACACCCGCTTCTTCGAGGAAGTCAGCACCACCCCCGAAACCACCACCATCCCGGGCCGCAAAAACCTCAAGATCGCCGTCAAGGAAGGCCGCACCGGTAACCTGACCTTCGGCGCCGGCTTCAGCACGCTGGAAAAGGCCGTGGTTTTTGCCGAAATCAGCCAGTCGAACTTCGACTTGTTTAACCGCCGCTCGATGTTCCAGGGCGACGGTCAAAAATTCCGCCTCCGCCTCCAGCTCGGTTCGCGTTCCAGCGAGGCGCGCCTGTCCTTCGAGGAGCCCTGGCTGTTCGAGCGCCGTTTGGCGCTCGGCTTTGAGCTGTTCCGCTCCTCGTCCGACTACAACAGTTCGGTTTACAGCGAGGTGCGCACCGGCGCCGAGGTTTACCTGCGCAAGCGCCTCTTCGAGTTGGTCGAGGGCCGCTTGTCCTACGGTTACCAGATCGTGGACATCAAGGATGTCGAGGCGGGCTACACCACGGTTTATCCGGAGGAGAGTGCGACCCTGTCGACGGTGGGCTTCCAGCTGTTGCGCGACACCCGCGACAAGCTGGTCAACACCACCCGCGGCAACCGTATGGAACTGATTTCGGCGGTCACCTCCAGCTCGCTGGGGGGCGACGTTGATTACTACAAACTCGAGGCCAAGGGCTCGCAGTTCTTCTATTTGTCCGAGACCCAGAATCAGGTTCTGGCGGTGATCGGGCGCACCGGCGTGGAGGACTCGTTTGGCGATACCTCGCAGGTGCCCTTCTATGACCGTTTCTACCTTGGCGGGCCCTACACCCTGCGCGGCTTCAAGTACCGTGATGTCGGCCCGAAGAAACTGGCCGGCCCAGGCAACAACGATAGCGTGCCGGTCGGTGGTAACACCTACGGGTTCACCAGCTTTGAGTATTCGGCCGACATCGTCGAGCCGCTGCGCTTTGCCCTCTTCTACGACGCGGGCTTTGTGAATTCCGGCTCCTATGATTTCGATCCGACCGGCTACAGCGACAACTTCGGTTTCGGCCTGCGCCTGCTGATCATGGGTGCGCCGCTCAGCTTGGACTACGGCATTCCGATCACCTCTGACGAGGACGGCGGCAAGGGCGGACAATTCAACTTTTCTTTTGGAACCCGCTTCTAATTTAACACTCTCACTTTTCCATCCCTTCCATGAAAACCTCCATCAAGTCACTCCTCGCCGTGCTCTGTGCCGGCTTCATTGCTGTTGCCGCTCAGGCGGAGTCGGCACCCAAGGTCCTGGTCATTGATTTGGCCAAGATTTACGACGGCCACTACAAGACCGAAGAGCAGAACGCCAAGCTCAAGACCGACCAGCAAAAGGCCGAGGACGACCTCCAGAAGCTCAACACCGAGGGCAATGTTTTGGTGAAGGCGTTCAACGACCTCAAGGAGCAGCTCAACAATCCGGCGCTCTCCGCCGACGGTAAGGTCAAGGCCCAGAAAGACCTCGAGGAAAAGGGCCAGGAGATCCAGCGCAAGCAGGCCGAGGTGAACTCCTTCCGCGCCAATGTGCAGCGTTCGCTCCAGCAGCGCATCAACAACTTCAAGCAGTTCCTGCTCGAAGAGATCAACAAGTCCGCCGTCGAGATCGCCAAAAAGAAGGGCGCCACCCTCCTGTTTGACAAATCCGGCCCCTCGCTGATCGGCGTTCCCAGCCTGGTCTATTTCGACGCCTCCTACGACATCACCGAGGAAGTCGCCAAGGAAGTGAACAAGGACCGTCCGGCCGGTTCGGTTGCCGCCCCGGCCGCCGCTGCGCCCGCCGCCGCTGCCGCCAAGCCCGCCAGCGCCGAGGCTCCTTCGGTTTCCTTCCCCAGCGCCAAGAAGTAAGCCGGCGGCGACTCAGGTCGCTCGCCCCAAAAGCCCCGCTCTCACCCGAGCGGGGTTTTTTTGTGCCCGCCGCCCGTCGGCTTGCTTTGGAGCGGGCGATTAACCACGTTCATGCGGATATGCAGCTCGCGTTTAGCGCCGCAGAAATCGCGGCCATCATCCAACCGCTTTCCAGTAAAGGCAGTACCGCCACCACCGTGCGGGGCATCGCTTCCTTGGGTTCCGCCCAAGCCGGCGACCTGTCGTTTCTGGGCAATCCCAAGTACAAAACCGAGGTCGCCGCCACCGCCGCCTCCCTGGTTTTATTGCCCCCCGATTACGTCGGCGAGCCGGGCCCCGACCAGCAGTTTCTCTTTGTGGATAAACCCTCCGTTGCGCTCGCCCGTCTCTGCGCGCGCATTGAGCAGCTGCTCTGGCCCAAACCCGCCGCCGGCGTCCACCCCAGCGCCGTGATCGACGCCAGCGCCCAGGTCGATGCCTCGGCCACCATCGGTCCGTTTTGCGTGATCGAGGCGGGCGTGGTCATCGGTGCGCGCACCTACGTGCAAGCCCATGCGTTTATCGGTCGCAACGCCCGCCTCGGCGCCGATTGCTGGCTGATGCCCCGTGTGACCGTGACCACCGAGTGTGAGGTCAGAGATCGCGTGCGTTTGCATCCCGGAGTGGTCGTCGGCTCGGATGGCTTCGGCTACGAATTTGTCCAAGGCCGGCACGAAAAGGTGCCGCAGGTCGGCCACGTGCTGATCGAAAACGATGTCGAAATCGGGGCCAACACCACGCTCGACCGAGCTCGCTTCAGCCGCACCGTGGTCGGCGAGGGCAGCAAAATCGATAACCTCGTGCAGGTCGGCCACAACGTGGTCATCGGCAAGCACTGCCTGATCTGCTCCCAGGTCGGCATTTCCGGCAGCACCACCCTCGAGGACTATGTGGTTCTCGGCGGTCAGGCCGGTCTCGCCGGTCATCTGACCGTTGGCAAGGGTTGCAAAGTGGATGGCCAGACCGGGGTGAATTCCGATTTGGCGCCCGGTAGTTTTGTTAAAGGATCTCCCTGCCTGCCTTACAACACGGAGCAGCGCCTTAATGTGCTGCGTAAGAAGATCCCTGACCTGTTCAAACGGGTGGACGTACTCGAATCGGCGGCGGGCCTAAAAAAGTCTTCCGCATTGTAACATTCCTGCCACAGTCCGTCCCTTTCACCCATGAACGCGCCTCGTCTTAAGGTCTTCTCCGGTAACTCCAATCGCCCTCTTGCCGAGGAGATTTGCAAGCACATCGGGATGCCGCTTGGCGAGGCCACGGTGACCAGTTTCCCGGACGGCGAGTCGTTCGTGAAGATCAACGAGAACGTGCGCGGCCACGATGTTTACATCATCCAGCCGACCTGCTCGCCCACCAACCAATCGTTGATGGAGTTGCTCATCATGATCGACGCGGCCAAGCGCGCTTCGGCTCACCGCATCACCGCGGTCATGCCGTTCTACGGCTACGCCCGCCAGGATCGCAAGGACCAGCCCCGCGTGCCGATCACCGCCAAGTTGGTGGCCAACCTGCTGGTGGCCGCCGGCGCCAATCGTATCCTCACGATGGATCTGCACTCCCAGCAGATTCAGGGCTTCTTTGATATCCCGGTGGATCACCTGTTCGCCTCGCCCGTTTTCTTCAAATACTTGGAGCAGTTCAAGGCCGACAACATGGTGGTGGTTTCCCCTGACGTCGGTGGCATGAAGATGGCGGCCGCTTACGCCGGCATCCTCGGCGCCCAACTGGGCATGGTCTGGAAGAAGCGCACCAACGCGACCACGGTGGAGACGGTTAACGTGGTCGGCGACGTCGCCGGTAAGGACGTGCTCCTGGTGGACGACATCACCGAGTCGGCTGGCACCTTGGCCAACGCCGCCAAGATCATGCGCGCCAATGGCGCGATCAGCGTACGCGCCGCTGTCAGCCACGCCTTGCTCAGCCCGATTGCCTACGAACGCCTCGCGCTGGGTCACATCGACGAACTCATCACCACCAACTCCGTGCCGGTTGACGCGCGCGGTTTGCCCATCCGGGTGCTGAGCATCGCCAGCCTGATGGCCGACGCGATCGTGCGTATTAACAATAACGAGAGCGTCACCAGCCTGTTCCGGATCAAGGGCTTCTAAGCCAGCGTCTGGGCGCGATTAGGTTTTTGCGAAAAGCAGCGCAACCGGCTAGGTGGTGGCCGCGTGGCCCTGAGCGTGAGCTCAGGGAAGGAGCGCGGAGCTCCAGCTCGGCAGGATTTTTCGTGGGCCCTGAGTCGCTATGCCGAGCCGGAGCTTCGCGCTCCAACTCCGCGCCCTTTGCCCCTCCCTGAGCTCACGCTCAGGGCCACTGGGAGGGCCATCACCTATCTGGTTCGCGGCTCAGGCCCGCTTGACCGCTTTGACCGGGTAGGTCGTCACCGTCGTACCCTTGGCGTTACGGCTGCCCACGCTGAGCTCGGAGAGGTCGAACTCGAAGTCTTTGACCCGCGCGGTGCAGCGGCCGCTCAGCTCGATGCGGAGTTTTTTGGGCATCGACTCGAGGTTCTTGGTCTCGTCGAAGAACACCAGTTTCGAGCCTTCGCTGGCGGCGAGGTTGTAGGCTTTTTCCCGGGTGGTGCCGCCGAGTTGGAAGCGTTTGACGA
This sequence comes from Opitutus sp. GAS368, assembly GCA_945871005.1. Classification (GTDB taxonomy): domain Bacteria; phylum Verrucomicrobiota; class Verrucomicrobiia; order Opitutales; family Opitutaceae; genus Rariglobus. The sequence goes on from CAMBUJ010000007.1 coordinate 39,872, forward strand.
AGGCCTTGCCGCTCTCCTTGTCCTGGTAAACCACCGTGTAATACCGGTCGTCGCCACCGGTCGGCACGACGTGGAGGTGCTGGATTTCTTTGCCGACAAAAACCTTGTCGGCAACCTTCACGACTTTGAACGTCGCGTCGGCCATGAAGCAGACCACGTCGTCTAAAATGGTGCACTCGACCACAAACTCGTGCTGGCGCCAGTTCAGGCCAATAAAACCTTCGTCGCGGTTCACGTAGAGCTTCTGGTTGGCGACCACCACCTGGGCTGCGCTGATCTGCTCGACCTCGTCGCAGGTGGTCCGGCGCTTGCGGCCCTTGCCGTACTTTTCGTGGAGGGTTTCGAACCACTTGATCGCAAACTCCGTGAGGTGCGCCAGGTCGTGCTTGGTCTGCTTGATCTCCTCTTCGATCGCCTTGATCGCCTCGTCCGCTTTGAAGCGGTTGAAGGCGGAAATGCGCTTGATGCGGATCTCTGTCAGGCGGGTAACGTCTTCGTCGGTGACCTCGCGGCGCAGTTTGGCGATGAAGGGTTTCAGGCCGGAGTGGATCTCGGCGAGCACGCTTTCCCACGTCTTGGACTGCTCGATGCGGCGGTAAATGCGCTCCTCGATAAAGATGCGCTCAAGGTTGTCCCAGTGCCACTGCTGTTCGAGTTCGCCCAGCTTGATGTCGAGCTCCTGCTTGAGTAGTTGCACGGTGCGGTCGACCGAACGGCGGAGGATTTCGGATACGCCGAGGAACACCGGTTTGTCTTGGCCGTCGATGGTGTCGATCACGCAGGCCGCCGGTGAGATGGAAACCTGGCAGTCGGTGAACACGTAGAGTTGGTTAACCACCTGGTCGGCGTCGGCGCCCTGGGGCAGGTGGACGATGATCTCGACGGTGTCGGCGGTGTTGTCGTCGACGTGCTTGATCTTGATCTTGCCCTTGGCGTTGGCGGCGAGGATCGACTCGATCAGCGACACCGTGGAGGTGCCGTAGGGCAGCTCGGTGATGGCGATCTGGTACTTGCCGCGCGTCTCCATCTTGGCGCGCACTTTTACTTTGGCCCCGCGCTCGCCGTCGTTGTAGCCGGAGAAGTCGGCGATGCCGCCGGAGGGGAAGTCGGGAACGAGTTTGAAGCGTTTACCCTGAAGGTGGTTGATCGCGCAGCGGCACAGGTCGTTGAAATTGTGCGGCAGGATTTTTGTCGAAAGGCCCACGGCAATGCCCTCGGCCCCGTCGAGCAGGACGATGGGGAACTTGGCGGGCAGCGTGACCGGTTCCTTGGCGCGGCCGTCGTAGCTGGCCTGCCAGACCGTGGTCTTGGGATTGAACAGCACCTCGCGGGCAAACGGCGTGAGGCGGGCCTCGATGTAACGCGGGGCGGCCGCGTCGTCGCCGGTGAGCACGTTACCAAAGTTGCCTTGCGGCTCGACCAGGAAGGCGCGCTGGCCCATGCCGACCAAGGCCGCGCCGATCGAGGCGTCGCCGTGGGGATGGAAACGCATGCAGGCGCCGACGATGTTGGCCACCTTGTGGAAACGCCCGTCGTCCTGCTCCCAGAACGTGTGGAGGATGCGGCGCTGGACGGGTTTTAAGCCGTCGTCGATGTGGGGGACGGCGCGGTCGAGGATGACGTAGCTGGCATACTCGAGAAACCACTTCTGGTAGGAGTGGGCGAGGGGGGCGTGTTCGTTGGTCTTGGGCGCCTCGGGTTCGGCGGCGACCAGTTCGGTGGCGGCGGGCTCGGCGGCATCGGAGGCGGCCGGGAGGGTTGGCAGGGATTCGCCGGGGACGTCGTCGCTGGAGGCGGGACTGGGGTTAAGCGGCAGCTCGGGCTGGTCGTCTTGGGGATCGTTGCGTTTAGGCATCTACGGAAAGGGCTGAGGCAATTCGTTAAAGGGCCAAAAGAGGCAGGGATTGGGCGGATGGGAAGCGGGAAAAGCAGGGGGCGTTGAAAAAGGCCACGTCCGTTTGGGCTGAGCGGCCAACGGGGCGACACTTCCTGCCAGGTTCGCTCGGCTTGCCGCCGGGCTTGACGCCCGCCCGCGATGCCGAAACCCCTTGTGCCATGAGCGAATCCTCACCGGATAAAAATTTCCTTAACTACAAGCAGGCCGAGAAAAAGGCTTTGGAAATCGTCGCGGCCATGAAGTCCGCTAGCCCCAATAAGGTCGATATCGAGCTGGCCCTGCTGGTGGCCGTTTTCGAGTTACACAAAAACACCGTGCCGGCCGCCACAATCGCGTCGGTCATTCAGGGCCACCTCAAGCAGCTCGTGCCCCACTACGCCGAGAAGTCCGCAGGCGCGAAATGAACCCCGCAGGTGACGTCCCGGCTCCCGCGCGCACGCCGCTGCGCGAGGTTCATTGCGCCGAAGCCATCGGCTGGCTGCGCGAACGGGGGCGGATCGAGGGGGCTTGCGCGATCACTTCGCTGCCCGACGTTTCCGAGGTGAATCTTTCACTGCCGGCCTGGCGGGCGTGGTTTCTCGGCGCGGTCACCTTGGTCGTCGATGCAGTTCCCGACACGAGCGCAGCGCTGTTTTTCCAGTCGGATATCAAGCGCGACGGGGTGTGGGTGGACAAGGGCGCGATGGTGATCCGCGCCGCCGAGGATGCCGGGGCGCACATCCTGTTTCACAAAATCGTCTGCCGCCGTCCGCCCGGGGTGCTCACCTACGGGCGTCCGGGCTACACGCACCTGATCGCAGTATCGCGGGCGATGAAGTGCCC
>CAMBUJ010000008.1 GCA_945871005.1 Opitutus sp. GAS368
TTTCACCAAGGATTCGCCTTTGCTCGACGCCGGCCTGCTCGGCCCGGTGCAGGTGGTGACGAGCCCGACCGAATCGGTGAATAAAAAGTAAGCTGGGACAGCGATCTGGCTGGATAAAACTAAGGCAGTTTAGCCGCAAAAGAACGCAACGGGCGCAAAGAAAAATCGCTGTATTTCTATGTGTTCTCTGTGTTCCTTTGCGGCTAATACCAACAGCTCTCCAAGAAATTAGACTTTGCCAAACGAAACGACTCCGTCGTCCCGCTACGTCCCTGAGAGCTCCCCGTCATAGCGAGATCGCGGAGCGATTTTGATCTGCGACAGGAAAGCCCAAAAGCAACCAGCTGCTGGTATAAGAGAACGAGAACGATTCAATCCACCGTTCGGAAAGCGGACGCCCCTCCGAACTCCGCCTCGTTCTCGTTCTCTTACTCTTACTCGTTCTCTTTCCGATTCCGTTGCTGCTGCAGTTGCCCCGCCCCGTGCCTCACGCCTGTTCCGCCACCGCCAACTGGCCGCACCCCGCCCCAATATCGATGCCGCGCCGCTGCCGGACCGTGCTGGGCAACCCGTAGCCGGCCAAAACCTCCTGGAACGCCTTGGCCGCCCCGGTGTGGCTGGGCGCGCCGGTGTACCCGTTGGTCGGGTTGAGCGGAATCAGGTTCACCTGCGCTTGCATTCCCTTAAGCAACGCTCCCACCGCATGGGCCTGGTCAGGGCCGTCGTTCTTGCCCTCGATCAGCGTCCACTCGAAGAAAATCCGCCGGTCCATCTTTTCGGTGTAATACCGGCACGCCTCCATCAGCGCTTCGAGCGGCCAAGCGCGGGCGGCGGGCACCAACGCGGCCCGCTCCGCCTGGGTCGCCCCGTGCAGCGATACCGCCAGGCACATCGTGCGTTTTTCGTCGGTCATGCGGATGATCCCCGGCACCACCCCGACCGTGGACAACGTGATTTTTTTTGCCCCCAGCGCCATGCCGGTGCCGTCGCAGAGGATGTCCACGGCCTTCATCACCGCGTCGTAGTTGTGCAACGGCTCGCCCATGCCCATGAGCACGATGTTGCGCAGCCGCTCGTGGCGGTGGTGGGGCGAGACATGGTCGCCCTCCGCCAGGGCCGGCGCGTCCACCGCGGTGGAGCGCAACACCCGGTCGACGTGAACGGCCTGGGATACGATTTCGCCTGCGGTGAGGTGGCGGGTGTAACCCATCTGGCCGGTGGCGCAGAATACGCAGCCCATCGCGCAGCCCACCTGCGAACTGATGCAGGCGGTGGTGCGCCCCTTGAAGCGCATTAAGACCGTCTCGATGCGGTGGGCGTCGTGCAGGCCGAGCAGGTATTTGCGGGTGAACCCGTCGCTGGAATGGGTTTCCCGGGTGATCGCCAAGTGCCCGAAGGTGGTTTCGGTCTCCAGTTTGGCGCGCAGCCGGGCGGGTAGTTCCGGCAGATCCGCCCAGCTGGTGGCCCCGTCCAGGTAAAGGTAGCGCCACAAGCGCGCGGCGTGCACCGGGCTAATCTCCCAGCCGCTCACCAAAGCGCCAAGCTCGGCGCGAGTGAGGCCATAAAGATCGAGAAGGGAAGACGACATGAGCCGGAGATAGGCGAACGCGGAGGAAAGAACAGGATTTTAACACGCGGGCTCAGACGCGGCTTGGTCTACACCCCTGCTAGCAGCTCAATCCCTGGCGAACGAGAACGAGTAATACCAGCAGCTACATGAAAATCCGGCTTTGCCAAACGAAACGACTCCGTCGTCCCGCTACGTCTCGGAGCGTGGGAGTGGTTCCGGAACGTAGCGGGAGCGCGGAGCGCCTTCGATGGCGTGAGCGAGGCGCGCTTGCGTTCCGGAAACGAAACGACTCCGTCGTCCCGCTACGCCTCGGAGCGTGGGAGTGGTTCCGGAACGTAGCGGGAGCGCTTTCGCTGCTTGGGCCCTGTGGCCATCCCATGCCTTAAAGGCAGTGGGGTTAGACCGTCTCCAGCAGCTTGTAGAGGCGCGCCACCATCTTGCTCGGGTCTTCAAACAACCCGGCGCTGATCAGCGAGTTGTCCAAGATCTGCTCGGCGATCAGGGCGGCCTTTTCCGGGGCGGCGGTGCGGGTGACGGCGAGGTGCTTGATCACCGCACTGCGCGGGTTGATTTCCAGGTTAACTTTCACCGGGGCCTCGGCGCCGTCCTTGTTCATCGCCTTCATCATGCGGCGCATCTGCGGCGACATGAACTTGTCGGCGTTGACCGCCAGGGCGGGCGAATCGACCAGGCGGTCGCTCGGTTTCACCTCTTCGACGCGGTCGCCGAGGGTGGTCTTGAGCCAATCGGCCAGCGCCTTGGCGTCGGCCTCGGAGAGGTCGCCTTCAGCGGCGGGCGGCTTGGGGGCGTCGGCCAGCTTCACGTCGGCGTGGTCGGCGGCGACCAGTTTCTTGCCGTCGAACTCGCGCACGTTGCTCATCACGTATTCGTCAACCGCCTCGTAGCAGAACAGAACCTCGAGGTTGCGGGCCTTGAAGCCCTCCAGATACGGACCGCTCTCGATCGCGGCGCGGTTCGGGCCCATCAGGAAATAGATTTCCTTCTGCTCGGCACCCATGCGGGTGACGTACTCGGCCAGCGAGGTGGTCTTGCCCTTCTCGGTCAGCGAGGACTCGAAGCGGAGCAGTTTCACGATCTCGTCCTTGTGGGCGTAATCGAGGGCGGCGCCTTCTTTGAGGAACACGCCGAACTCGGTGTAAAACTCGTTGTAGGCGTCGGTGCGGTTCTTGGCTTCCTCCGAGAGGAACTTGATGAAGCGCTTGGTGATGACCTTGTTCAACTTCTCGACGAGGGCGCGGTCCTGCATGGTTTCGCGCGAGATGTTGAGCGGGAGGTCTTCGCTATCGACCACGCCCTTGAGGAAGCGCAGCCACTCGGGCAGCAGGTCCTTCGGCTTGGAGTCGATCAGGACCTTACGGCAGTAGAGCGAAACCGACGGCTCGAGGCGGGCCATGCCGAACTTTTCGGTGTTGTCCTTGGGGACGAAGAGCAGGGCGTTGATCTGCAGCGGGGCGTCGGCGGAAAAGTGCAGGCGCAGGCGGGGCTCGTCGTAGGCGTGGGCCTGGAACTTGTAGAACTCGGTGTACTGCTCGTCGGTGATCTCGCTCTTGCTGCGCAGCCAGAGGGCCTGAACGGTGTTAACCAACTTGCCGCCGAGGTTGACCGGGAAGGAGACGAAGGCGCTGTAACGCTCGAGGATTTCCTTGATGCGGCCTTCGGTGGCGAATTCGCCGCAGTCGTCCTTGAGCTCGATGACGATCTTGGTGCCGCGCTGCTGGTCGGCGACTTCCTCGATCTCGTAGCTGCCGGAGCCGTCGCTGGTCCAGACGTGGGCGGGTTCGTCCTTTTTCCAGGAGCGGGAGTAAACTTTGACGGTTTTGGCCACCATGAAGGCGGAGTAGAAACCGACGCCGAACTGGCCGATCAAATTTGAGTTCTTCTGGCCGCCTTCGCTGAGGGCTTTGAGGAACGCCTTGGAGCCGGAGTGGGCGATCGTGCCGAGGTTTTCGATCAGCTCGGCGCGGGTCATACCGAGGCCGGCGTCCTGGAGGGTGAGGGTTTTCGCGGCGTCGTCGGTGGTCAGGTTGATCTCCAGGGCGAGTTGGTCGTCGGCGACGTCCTTTTCGGTGAGCTGGAGGTGGCGGAACTTCTCGATCGCGTCGGAGGCGTTGGAGACCAGTTCGCGCACGAAGATTTCCTTCTCCGTGTAGAGCGAGTGGATGACGATATCGAGGAGCTGTTTGATCTCGGCTTGGAACTCGAATTTTTGCGGCGTGGCAGTGGACATAGAGGGAAGAGGTTAAGTAAGGAAAAACGGAAAAGCCCGCTAACTTTAGCGGGCTTTGAGAAAAATCAAGACCGGGGACGCCCTTCTTGGCGCCACCGGCGGCGGGGGGGGGGGCGTGGCGGGGATTATAACTTCCAGGTCACGCCGGCGGAAACGAGGGAGTGTTCAAAGGCGGCTTGGTTAAAATCGGAGCCCACGTTGGTGCGGATGTTTTTGGCAAATTCCTGGGTGAGTGAAAGGGTCCAGGCGAGCGTGGCGCTGGAATTCCAGGTGAGCGCGGCGATGCCGGTGTAGAGTACGTCGCTACGATCCGTGGTGCCGTCGTAGTTATTCTTGGACAGGCGGCCGGTCAGCGAGGAAGTCCACTGTTTGTTGAAGTCGTGTTTCCACCCCAGTTGGTAGGTCGAGGCGAGAACACTGGCGGCACTGGTGGAGGAGACGGTGCGGCCCATGGTGGTTTTGAGCTGGAGCTCGTCGCTGGCGGTGGCCTTCCAGGTGGCGGAAACGTCCTGATAAAGGCCTTCGAGGCTCCTGTCGGCGCCGCCGTAGGACGAAGTGTAGTCGTTCACGGTCCAGCCGAGTTGGGCTGCCAGTTTGAGCGTGGGGGTGATTTTGCCGTCCACGCCGGCAAGGAAGCGGTTGTACTGGCTAGTCGCGCAGGCGGTGGTGGGGGTCGTGCCGTCGGTGTCCTGATAAAAATAGCCCCTGCGATAGCCGAGGTAGTAGTCGGGTCCGCCCGGGGTGAAGGCCCGGCCGAAGTCCGCCCCGCCATTGAGGTCGTAGCGGTCGCGGTAGTTTTCACCGCCGCTCAGGGCATGGGTTTGCATGTCCCAGTACTGGAGTTTGCCCACCCCACGGATGAAGTTTTGGCCTAGATCGTAACGCACCGCCAAGTCCGTCTTGTTTTGCAGTTGGTCGCGGCGCTCGCGTGGGGCCGGGGTGGTGAAGGTGCTTTTGTTGGCGACCCCGTAAACGTTGCCCTGGTCCGCGCCCTGGACCTGGGCGAACTCGGTGGCAGCGTTCACGCTGAGCGCATCAAAGGCGTGTTTATAACCGGCGGCGAGCTGGTGTTTGGCATTATCTTCGTCGCTGGCGTTCCAGAAGCGGGTGCCGGTGGCCGCGTAGCTGGCGGAAGCCCCGCTGGTGAACTGGCCCGAGACTTTGGCGCCCACCGTGGAGACGACCGAATCGACTCGTCCGAGTGTTCCCTGGTCAACCAGGTACACGTTGTTGTCGTAACCGAGGGTGCCGGTAACGGCCGTTTCGATGGCCAACGGTTTGGGCGAAGCCGTCGGCGCGGCGGCTTGAGCAGTGAGCAGCAGGCTGGGCCCAACAAGGCAGGCGATAATTAGGTGTTTCATCGAGGGAATACCGATTCGTCATAAGTAATCGGCGCTTCGCGCAGCAACCCCATAAGTTTTATTAATCCAAAGACTGTTATGACGTAGGGGCGCAACTTATAGGCGGGGCCGGCTCATGACGGCGCCAGCCACGTAGTCATGCGGATGACGTGCGAACACCTGCTCCAATCGCCAAAACGTTCCGGCTATAAGAGTTAACCGCAAAAGGCGCAAAATAACGCAAAATCAAACCGGACAAATTCCGATGGCCGGCATTTGTGCGTTTTCGCGCTTTTTGCAGTTAAAAATGCCGCATCAGGAAACCCGATCATCAGCCCAATAATCAACGCAACCTATTCACTGTTAACGATATTAATGATTCGTTACAGGCATTGGACTTAACCCATCAGGGGCTGGCTTTTTTCTGGGGCTCTTTGGGCAGGCCCTTGCTGTCCCAGTTCGAGTCGTTGGCGTGGAAATTCACGGTGTTGCCCCGCTCCAGTTCCTTGAGCCAGCGCATCCCGTTGTTTTTAAAATAGGCGTCGGCTCCTTCCTGTCCGAGGTGAGTGCGGACCTGATCGCGGGTGCCGGCGGCCAGCTCAGCGAGCGCCTGCTTTTTCTGCTCTGTGGCCAAGCTGGTGTTTTGCGCAATTTGCTGGGCGGCCGAGGCCGTAGTGTCACGCAGCGCGTAAAGTCGGGTTGGGGTGTCCGCCGGCAGGGTCAGGCGGCGGGTGGCCGCCTCCAGTTGCCGCCAGTCGTGGTCCTGCTGGCGGACCGAGGCCGCATAGCGCGCCTCGCCGACGACCGCTTTGATCTGGGACTGGAGTTGCGCGTCCGCCGCCCGGCGCTCTTTCCAGTAGGCTTGGTCGCGTTCCGGCCCCGAGGAAAACGGGTCGCTGTTGTGGGGGTTGTACTTTTCATCGAAGGCCTTTTGCAGCGGAAAAATCGCCAGATACTCCTGCTCGGTGGCGTTTAACTGGGTCATTTTCGAGCGCAGTTGCTGCGCGGTGGCCGACTGACGCAGCTCGTAGGTGTGCCGCTCTTCCGGGGTCATCAGGGCCTCCATGTCGCGCTTTTGCTCGGCTTGGAGGAAGCGCAGCTTTTCCCCGTCCGAGGCGAGCCGGAAACCCTGGGTGTCCTGCTGCACCTCGTTGATCAACTCCTGGTAATCCTGCTGGATGTCCTGAAGCGCCTGGCGCTTTTCCTGCGGCAGGAAGGCGAGCGCCTGGGACTGGCGCCGACTTTGCTTGGGATCGGCCCCAAGGAGCCGCTCGGACTCCTCGGTTAACTCGCGCTGCAGCCGGCGGGACTCCTCGCGCTGGGCCTTGGTTTGGCGATCAGCCCAACCGTTGGCCGGGCGACGCTCGTCCTTCCACCAAGCCTGATTGGCGGCAGTGTCGGCCGGCTGGGGGGTTGATGGATTTAAAGCGGTCTTCGTATTTTTTCCACAGACGCATCTGCACCAGCGAACGGATCAGCTCGTCGGGCAGGCCGGAGGCCCGCAGCAAGTCGCGCAGGGCTTCCGGGTCGGAGTCGGTGAAGACGGCAACGGCCGCAGGCGAAAGTCGTGCCTCGCCGCCGGAGCTCGCCGCGGAAGCGGCGCGGGCCGGGTCGGTCGGGGCAAGGGGCGTGTCGGTGGGCCGGTCCGGCGCCGAACGCCACGTGATCGTTAGAAGGGTGGCGTTGGCGGTCAGCGAAGCGGCGAGGAGGAGCGGGGTAAGCTTCATGGGGGCAACAAGCAAATGAGCGCCGAGAGTTGAAGCGATGCCCGCAAACCGCAACAAGGCATCTGCAGGTAGACGGCAGAAAAACTCCCGCGGAACGGACCTGCGTTGCCCCAAAAACGAGATTCGAGCAAAGCGCCACCAGAGCCGTAAACACGGCTCGACACGTTGGTGGCACGGAGGCTCTATATTCGGCTCATGGCCCATGCGCTTCCAGTCCCCCGGTTAAGCAAAAAAAGTTACGAAGAACGCGTCCCGGCGCTGCGGGAAAAACTGGTGCAGCTGCAGGTTCGGCTGAAGGCCGCGCCGACCAAAGTCCTGCTCATTTTCGCTGGCGAAGAGGGCGGCGGGCGCGGCGAGGTGATCAACACCCTGAGTGGCTGGCTCGACCCGCGCGGGATGGAGACGGTGGCCTTCCGCGAGCCCTCAGACGAGGAGCGCGAGCGCCCGGTGATGTGGCGGTTCTGGCGCTGCCTGCCCGCATTGGGCCGGATCGGGATGTTTTCTGGTTCCTGGTACACCGAGCTGCTACGCGCCCAAGCCGGCGACGGTCCCAAGCCGGCTCACCCCGAACAGCACCTCGACCATATTCGCCGGTTCGAGAAACTCTTGTCCGACAACGGCACGCTGATCATCAAAATCTGGCTGCACCTTTCCGAGTCCGACCAGCGCCGCCGCCTCGACGAGCTCGCGGCAAATCCCGATACGGCCTGGCGGGTGACCGAGGAGGCGCGCCGGCATCAGCGGCACTACGAGCGGCTGGCACGCTCGTCCGAGCGGCTGCGTGAGGCCACCGATCGACCCGGGGCGCCCTGGGTGGTCATTGATGCGGCCGATCCTCGGGCGCGTAATCTCGAGGTGGCCGGGCTGGTCACCAGTCAACTCGAGGAGCATCTGCTCCGCTTTGAAAAACCCCGGGCAAAGGCCACCCCGCCTAGCATGCCGGTGCCGCTGCGGCCCGATGGCTTGGCCGGCCTGCTGGCGCTGCCGCTCGACCAGAAGGTGTCCTCCGAAGACTACGAGTCCAAGCGCGAGAAGTGGCTGGGGCGGCTCAACCGGGCCACGCGTGCCGCCCAGTCCGCCCGCCGCTCGATTGTCTTTGTCTTTGAGGGCTGGGATGCGGCCGGCAAGGGCGGGGCCATTCGCCGGCTCACCAGCGCGATTGACGCCCAGGATTACCGGGTGATTCCGGTGGCCAAACCCACCGACGAGGAAAACGCCCATCATTATCTCTGGCGGTTCTGGCGGCACCTGCCCCGCGCCGGCCTGGCCACCATCTACGATCGGTCTTGGTATGGACGCGTCCTGGTCGAGCGCCTGGAAGGCTTTTGCACCGAGCACGAATGGCGCCGCGCCTTCGATGAAATCAACGATTTCGAGACCCAGTTGGCCGAGCACGGCACCATTGTGATCAAGTTCTGGATGCACGTGAGCCAGGACGAGCAGCTGCGGCGTTTTCGCGAGCGCGAGCAGACCGCCTATAAACAACATAAGATCAACGCCGAGGACTGGCGTAACCGCGACAAGTGGGCCGCCTACGAGATCGCCGTGGGCGACATGCTCGCGCTCACCGGCACGCCGGAGGCGCCCTGGCATCTGATTCCGGCCAATGACAAGCGCCACGCCCGCCTGCAGATTCTCAAGACCTCGGTGAAGTCGATCGAGGCCGCGCTTGGCCTTTAAGTTCGCTGAGCACAGTGTGCTTGTGCACTTAAAACAGCCCCGCCCTGAGCTCACGCTCAAGGCTACCCATTCCCCGTGGCTCCGCGCGTGAGCGCGGGGCAAACGCCCCGACGGTTGCGCGGGCCACCGCCCCCCCCCGAAAACGAAAAAGGCCGCCACGGTAAACCGTGGCGGCCTTTTACTGAAAACCGGAACCTTACTTAACGAGGTGGCCGGAAACGAGCTTGGTCAGCTCGAACATGCTGACGGACTTCTTACCGTTGAGCACGGGCTTGAGAGCGGCGTCGGCGTTGATCTGGGTGCGGACCTTCTTGTCCTGTAGATCATTCTTCTTGATGTACTCCCAGAGCTTCTTGGTGAGCTCCGTGCGGGGGAGGGGTTTCGCACCGACGATCACCGCGAGGAGGGCGTCAGGTTGAACCGGTTTGAGGAAAGCAGCGTTGGGTTTGCGAGCGATTTTTTTTGCCATAGCGATGTTTGGGATTACGCCCGGAATGGTCGATGGCAATGCCTATTTTTAAGAGGTAAAACGGGCTTTTACCTAGGTGAAAATTAAAACTTGCGCAATTTCACCGGCGCGTTTCAAGCGCCGCCTCCAAGCCCAAACCAGGCGCGCCGCAGCGCGTAGTTGTTTTCCGGCGACAGAACCATCTCCCCGGCGAAGCGCAGCGTGCTCAGCCGATTGAGGCTGATTGTGCGCAGGCAATTGATCCGGGCGTACTGCACGGCAAAGCCGGGCATGCGGCTGACGAGCGAGCCGGCCGAGGGTCCGCCTCGGCGGCCCTTCACGGGCGTGGCGGGGTCACGGCCGGGGTCGACTGGCGCAGCGCCCGGCGCCGGCGGACCTCGGCGGCGATCGACTCGAGTTTACGTTGGTCGTTCGGGTTGGCCCCAGTCACGGCGGGGGCGGCTGGCGCGCCGAGCGGGGCGGCGGTAACCAGCGGAATCGCCGAAGGTGCGGCGGATTCAATCTTGGCGGAGGAGAGCGCCAGCGAGAGTTTTTGCCCCTGGTAGTCCACCGTGACCACCGTGCTGGCGTGGTCGTAGCCGAGCACGTTAAACTCGGCGCCCGCCTCGTTTTGGCGGACCCAGCCGCCCTGGTTGCGAGCGCGGTCGTAAAAACCGAAAACGGTGCCCTCACGGCTGGCGATAACCCCGCGGAACTCAAGGCTGGCAGTCTCGGGATTGGCGGTTGGGACGCCCACAGCGGAGTGGGTGACGAAGGGCGAGTTGCTGGTCAGCCCGTCGAGGGGGATCGCCTTCGTGGCAGGGCTAAGCAGTAGCAGTGCAAGACTAACGGAGGACAAAAACGACGAGGGGTAAGACATAAGCCGTGGAAAAGGGATAAACCGGCGGGCGGCGGCGTCAAGCGAAGCGCCCGCCGGGGGCGCCTCGTTCGATTTACTGGCGCAGCGCGAGGACCTTGGCCGCGCTTGTCCCGAGCTCAATGGTTTGGGTCGGGAAGGCGAAGGCGAGGCCGCGGGCCTGAACCGCGCGCATGAAGGCCAAGTTCATCCGCTGGCGCAACTGCAGGTGCCGGGCGAAGTCGGGGTCGCGCGCCACGTAGACAATCCACAAATCCAGCGAGGAGGCGCTATAGTCGCGGAAATAAACGTGAATCGAACTCGGGTCGATTTCAGCCTCGGCTAGAAGGAGGGCGCGGAACTCGTTGACGATCGACTCGAGTTGCTCGGCGGTGGCGTCATAGGTCAGCCCAATGACCTGCTCGATCCGCCGCTCGGTGAAGCGGGCCAAGTTGGTGACCACCTCGGCGGCCACCATTTTGTTGGGCAGCACAATCAGAGACTTGTCCACCGCGCGCAGTTTGGTCGAGCGCAGGCCGATGTCTTCGACCACGCCGACAAACGCGCCGATGCGCACGGTTTCGCCGAGTTTGAACGGTTGATCGATAGCCACGACTACCGAGCCGAACAAGTTGGCAATGGTGTCCTGGGCGGCGAGGGCGAAGGCCAAGCCGCCGATGCCCAGGCCGGCGAGGAAGGCGCGCACATTGGCCCCGAGGCTTTGGGCGATCAGCAAGACCCCCAGTACCACGAAGAGGGTGACGAGTGCCTTTTTGATCCAGGGCATGAAGGCGGCCACCCCGGCCTGGCGCTCGCGGGCGATTTCGCCGAGGTGGTCAAGAAAGGCGTTGAGGGTGCGCAGCAGGGTCCAAAAAAAGCACACGGAGAAAGCCACGGTCATGGCGACCCGAAGGACGTCATCGCCGGAGGCCGGCAACTTGAGAACTTTGATGGCGGCAAACAGTCCGAGCAGGGCGATGAAGGTCGCCGTGGGGGCTTCGAGGGCGGGGAAGAGTTTGTCGTCGAAGGTGGTGGTCGTACGGGAGGCGAGTTTTTTGAGGAACCCGAAGATCCAATGGGTCACGACCCGTCGCAGCAGGTAAAACGCGACCAGGAGGGTGGCGGCTGTGGCGTAGTGCTGCCAGGTGTTGCCGCTGCTGCGCACGTTAAACAGGGCAAGCAAGGCATCGAGCAGTTGCTCAAGCACGTCGGCTGCGGGCGGAGGGCTGGCTTTGACGGCAAGCGCGGCCGCGGCCTGGGTGGCGAGATCGGGCCCGGCAGCGCCTGCCGGGCCGGCCTCCGCCACGCCAGCCCCATTGCCTGGGGCCACACTCTGCGACCAGCTGGTCGACAGACTGAGGATGAAAAAAACAAAAGCGGCGCACACGGTTTTCATGGGAAGGAGCCACTTTTCCGGACGCTCTGCTGACCTGTCAACTCCGTGGCCGGCTAGTCGACTCGGCGCGGCAGCCCAACTGAGCACGGCGGCCCGAAAGGTGTGAGCAGGGGAATTCGCCTCAGCTGCTGGGTCGGACCACCCCGTTCGATTACCCATCAGCATCATTTGATTCCCCTATCACTGGCTGTTGAGGAGCGTCCGCCGAACCAGGCTATACAGGCATCGAATTTAGCTCACTATAGTCACTCCCTGGTTTGATTTTATCGGGTCCGGATTTAATCTTAGCCCTGTCCGGCCAAACGCGCCGGGAGACGTCCCAAAAGGACGGATTTCAACCATTAATATGGAGACGGTTTTATGAAAACGATGCGGTTCGCCCGTGGACTCGGGCTCTTGTCTATAATCAGTCAAATCGGGTTGTCCGTCCTTTGCGGGGCGGGGCAACCTCCAGAGAAAGTCAAATACCTGCAGCTGTGGAATAAGTTGGGATCGGACTATGAAGTCACCAACAGCGAAGTGGGCGTGCCAGGGGAAAAGGTCGGCGAGGTGCTTTACCAGCCGTGCCATGACGGCAATGGCTTCCGCTCGGCGGTGCGCACGGCAAACCGAGACAATCCCAACAACTTCATTGTTTTCCGCGGCCTGCAATTAGCCCCCAAGGGCGAGTTGGAGATGTGGTATAAACCGTCGTGGAATAACGCGAGCGTCGGGCACGTGGTGGACCTGATGTATTATACCACCCAGGGTTGGAGGGCGACCGACGTGCGCCTGTCATTTGCCTATAATGATTGGCAGAACCGGGGCGGACTCTGGCTGGGGGATGTGCCCGGAGTCGAGGGCTCGCTCTTTTACTTTTACCCCTCGGTTGAACCCCAGTGGGTGGTGAATACGCCGCTGAAAATCACGATGAAGTGGGATGGCGCCCTGCCGGCGGGCACGCCCAAGCTGGAGCTGTTCTTTAACGATCTGCGCCCCAGTCCCTATCAACAGGCGCTTTGGGGCAACGGAGGGAGCTTTGTCTGGACGGAGCCCATGGACTTGTTGGTGGGCTGTCGCCCCTATCCCTCAATCTGGACCCAGCACCCGTGGGAGCCTAACGTAGACGGGGTCATGGATGAGCTCAAGGTTTGGGCTTATACAACCCCGCCGGTGGCCGATGCCGGACCGGACCAGGTGGTGGTTAACCAGGACTCGGTCCAGTTGGACGGTTCAGCCTCGCTTGAATATGACGAGGAGCCGCTCAGCTATGCCTGGGAGATGACCGCCAAGCCGTCGAGCAGCAGTGCGGTTTTGACCGGGGCTAACACGGTCAACCCATCCTTTGTCGCCGACCAGCGCGGTTCCTACGTGGTGCAGCTGGTGGTGAGTGACGGCCATGTCGTGAGTGCGACCGACACCGTGACGGTGGTGGCCCAAAGCACGGCGCAGGCCCTCGAGGAATTGGCTGGGCGGGTCGCGGATCTGGTGGCAAGCGGCACGCTCAACGCCGGACAGGCACAGGGTTTGCGCGTGAAGCTGACCCATGCATTAAGCAAGCTGCCGACCCAGCCCAAGGTTACGATCAACCAGGTGCGCGCGTTTATTAATCAGGTGACGAATTTTGTGGCGACGGGGGTACTCACGGCAGCGGAAGCCGAACCGCTGTTGGACTGGGCAGAGCGCATCCTCGCCAGTCTTGGCGCTTCGTAGGCCGTGCGCCATTTTGCCTGCCGTGCAGATCAAAAGGGGCTGCGGTGCATCACCACCACCGTCGCGGCCAATCAATCCATCACTACGCGCGGCCCGCCTAAGAAAAACCCATATATAATTCATATACGGACTTTTAAGTCATCACGTGAGCCGCCATTGGCTCGGCCGGTAAACAAGTAGCGCAGACGGCAAGTTTGCGCTACTTTTTGCCTCGTTTTTCCTGCTTTGTCCGCGCGCCTTCGTGGTGTGGCACTGGAATCTGTATGAAGAGGGCCGGAGGGAGGGGGGGGGGGGAGTCCGAACGGCCTGCCCACCGATCGGATTAAGGTAAATAACTTGTTAATTAGGGCTTTAGATCGGCCCGATCCGTGACGTTATCCAAGGCCACCCCTTCAACATGTCGTTACAATCGATCGACCCCATCGCCCACCTCGAACTCGAAGTCATCCAAAAAATCATTCACGACGAGACCTGGCTCGAAGCCGAACGGCGCGGGCAACCCGTTGATCAGGCCGATCCTATCGTGATCTCCTCGGTCTGCGACATCGTGATGCGCATCGGCGCCCAACTGCGCGACTCCTTTAGCCACAGCCACCCCCAATTCGCCAACCGCGAGAATGGCGACGATTGGATGGCGGCCTAAGCGCGCCGAGCTCCAGCTCGGCCTGATCACCATCGCAGGTCGCGGTTAGACCTGTCTGGCTCGAATTTCAACGCTCCGCGATCTCGCTACGTTCGGAGTTTCGGAGTGCGGCGCGGGCTCCGAGGCGTAGCGGGACGACGCAGTCGTTTCGATCGGGGAATCGAAAGCGCTCCACGCTCCCGCTACGTTATGGAATTCCGGAGTGCGGTGCGGGCTCCGAGGCGTAGCGGGACAACGGAGTCGTTTCGTTTCCGGAAGCAAAGGCGCCTCGCGCGGATCAAAATCGCCCCGCGTTCTCGCTACGTTCCGAAAGCACCCGCCCCCTCTCTCCCGGGCACTAGCGCAACTCCACCTCACCGCCAGGCTTCAAGCCTCGATCACCTGCACCCGGGGCGCGAACGCGGCAACCGCCGCCCTCACCTCGGCGCCCGTGGACTCCGGCCCAACCGTCAACGCCGCCAGCGAACAGGCGGTGGCATAGCGGGCGGTCTCCTCGATGGAGGCACCGCGGATTTGGGCGCTAACCACCCCCGCCACCATCGCATCGCCCGCACCCACCGTGCTGCCCACCGTCACCGCCGGGGGACGGGCCACGACCACCTTCTCCGCGGTCACAAAACACGCCCCGTCGGCCCCGCGCGAAACCACCACCAGCCCCACCCCGCCCGCCACCAACTCGCGGGCCGCCGCAATCACCGCCGCCTCGCTCGGCAGCGCCCGCCCGACCAGTTCCTCCAGCTCGTGCTGGTTGGGCTTGAGGATGTCGGGCCCCGCCCGCAACCCGGCCCGCAACGCCTCGCCGCTGGTGTCGAGCACCGTGCGCACCCCGCGCTCCTTCAGACCGGTGATGATTTGCGCGTAAAACTCCGCCGCCACGCCCGGCGGCAAGCTCCCCGCCAACACGCACCAGCTCCCCTCCCCCGCCAGCTCGGCCAGTTGCCCGCGCAACGCCTCCACGTCCGCGGGCCCCGGGGTGAGGCCGGGGAAATTGAGGTCGGTGGTATCCCTCTTCAGCGAATCGAAAATCTTGATACCCACGCGGGTCGCCCCCGGCAGTCGCAGGCAGCGGTCGGTGATCCCGTGCTGCTCAAAAAACGCGGCGAACACCGCAGCGTTATCCTGCCCCAAAAAACCCAGCGCCGCGACCCGATGCCCTTGGGCGGCGAACGCTGCGGCCACATTTATGCCCTTGCCGCCCGCGCGGTCGCTAGCCGTCAACACCCGGTTGACCACCCCGACCTGAAAGCCCGGAATCGTCACCGTGCGGTCGATGGCCGGATTGAGTGTAAGCGTAAACAGCGACGGGGACATCGGAAGGTGGGTGAGTGAGTGGAGGGGCGAACGGAAGGGTGTATTAAAAAACAGGTGATGCCGGACAGCGGGGTCATCCAACGCCCCGCCCCTGAAGCGCCGTCGGGTGGATCAGCCACGTTTGAGCCGGAGCAGACGCTCGCCGGCGGCGTGGAGCGTGGCGGGCTTCTTGGCGAAATTGAGCCGCACATAGCGATTCTCGCCGTGGGCGAAAAAGCTCGAACCGGGCACCGGAGCGACCCCGATTTCCCGCGCCATCCAGTGGGCAAAATCCACGTCGCTGGCGTAGCCGAAGGGCGAGATGTCGAGCATTACAAAATACGCGCCCTCGGGCCGCGTGTAGCTCAAGCCGGTCTGGTCGAGATAACCCAAGAGCACGTCGCGCTGCGCCTGATACTCGGCGGCGAGCCCGGCGTAGTAATCCGCCCCCCAGCCCAGAGCGGTGACCACCGCGTGCTGCAGCGGGGCGGCCGCGCCCACGGTGAGGAAATCATGGACCTTGCGCGCCTGCGCGATGATCTCCGGGGCGGCCTGCAGGTAACCGAGCCGCCAGCCGGTGATGGAAAAGGTTTTGGAGAGCGAGGAGACCGCGAGGGTGCGCGCCGCCATCCCCGGCAAGGTCGAGAAATACACGTGTTCGCGCCCGTCGAACACGAGGTGCTCGTAGACCTCGTCGGTGATCACAAACGTGTCGAACTCCTCGGCCAGCGCGGCGATTTGCAGCAGCTCGGCGCGCGTGAACACCCGCCCGCACGGGTTCGAGGGGTTGCAGAGAATGAACGCCTTTAACCCGCCGCCGGTGGCGAAGGCCGCGCGCAGCTCCGCGGGATCAAACCCGTAGGCGGGCGGGTGGAGCGGCACGTGCACGGCGGTCGCCCCGCTCAAAATGGCGTCGGCGTTATAGTTCTCATAAAAGGGCGAAAACATGCCGATCCGGTCGCCCGGGTCGCACACCGTCATGACGGCGGCGAGCATGGCCTCGGTCGCCCCGCAGGTGACCACCAACTCGCGCAGCGGATCCACCGGCCGGCCGGTGAACCGGGTCAACTTGGCGGCGAGGGCCTCGCGCAGTTCGGGCGAGCCCCAAGTGACCGCGTATTGGTGGCGACCGGCGTCCATCGCGTCCTTGGCGGCCTGCACGAGGGCGGCGGGCGGATCGCCGTCGGGGAAACCCTGGGACAGGTTGATCGCCCCGTAACGGGCGGCGACCCGCGACATTTCGCGGATGAGGGATTCGCTGAAAACCGCGGTGCGGCGCGAGGTGGTCGGCATGGTGGCAAAAGAAAACCCACGCCCCCGCCAAAAAGCCAGTTAGCTCTTAGCTCTTAGCTCTCAGCTCTCAGCTCTCAGCTCCCAGCTCCTAGCTCCCAGCTCTACGGAATGACCAGGGTTAGGCCGGGCTGGAGGGCGCCTGCGTTGGGCAAGACGGCGCGATTGGCCTGGAGGATGGACTGGACGCGGGCGTTGTTGGCGGTGCCGTAAAAGCGCTTGGCGATCGAGTAGAGCGAGTCGCCTTTCTGGACAACATAACGCTTCCCGCCGGCCACCGGCGCGGGCGCGGGCGTGGAGGCGGTCGGCGCCGGACGAGTGGGATTGCGCAACGAGACCGTCGGGACCACCGGCGTTGGCAGCGGGGGCGGGGTCGCGGCCACAACCGGCTCGGGGGCGGCCGACTCGGCGACAGGAGACTCGGAGGGGTTGATCGCCAGCGGGGCGAGCCCGTCGGAGGGTTCACTCACCGCGCCTGGGGCGGGCGCGGACGACGGATTCGTTAGCGGCGAGACGGGGCTGCGCGAGGTATTAACCGCCTGGGTACGCACCCCGAGCAGCTGATCCTTGAGCTGGGTGTTTTCGCGCTGGAGCTGATCCAACCGGTCGAGCAGGTCGATTTTCTCCATCTGGTTGTCGAGCGGCTGGGCGGGCAGCGTGCGGGCAAACTCGCGGGTCGCCGCGTCGATGCGCTGGCGCACTAGGTCGGACTGGGGCGAGTTGCGCTTCAACTCACGGAACTTGCGGTAGTGGTAGATCGCGGCGATCGGGTCCTTGATGTGCTGCTGGTAAAGAATCCCGATCTCCAGATGCGACTCCGGGGCGTCGTCGCCGCGCACATCGACGACCTTGAGAAACGAGGCGAGCGCCTCCTGGTTGCGCCCCTGGCGCAGCAGATCCTTGCCACGGCGGTAGTTCGGCTCGTCGATTTCAGCGGTAAAGGAGGCCGGATCGTAGCGTCCGCAGCCTGCGGAAAAAAGCAGGGCGGCGAGCGCGCAGCAACAAAGCGTTAAAAAGCGAAACCTCATCGGAGGCGGTGAATAGGGATTGAACGAAAAAACGTTAGTTCTAAGTCTCGCAGTCCGTCAGGCGACTCAAACTCTAAATGGCACTCGATTCCAAAACCGTCCTCAGCCGCGCGCGCGACTGCATCAAAATCGAACAGGCCGCCCTCACGGCGACCTCACGGGGCTTGGACGAGAGGTTCGTCGAGGTGGCCCGGGCGGTGCAGGCCGCCGTCGATGGCGGGCACAAACTCATTTTCACCGGCGTGGGCAAATCCGCCCACATTGCCAACAAGTTGGTGGGCACGCTCAATAGCACCGGACTGTCGACCAGTTTCCTCGACGCCACCCAAGCCCTGCACGGCGACCTCGGCATGTGCCAGGAAGGCGACCTGGTCTTCCTGCTCAGCAACAGCGGCCAGTCCGATGAGATTTTAAAGCTGATCCCCGGGTTTCGCCGCCTGGGCCTGCGCACGGTCGGTTTTACCAGCAACCCGGCCTCGGATCTGGCGAAAAACACCGACTTGCAACTGATCTACTGCGTGCCCAAGGAGGCCTGCCCGCTGCGGTTGGCCCCCACCGCCAGCACCACCGCCGCCCTCGCCCTCGGCGACGCGCTCGCCATGGTGCTGCTGGCCGAACGCGGCCTGACCCGCGACGATTTCGCCAAGTTCCACCCGGCCGGCAACCTCGGCCGCGTACTCTTGCTGCGCGTCAAAGACATCATGCGCAGCGGTGCGCGCCTGCCGATTGTCACCGAAAAGGCCACCACCCAGGAGGCGATTCTCGCCATGACCAAAGCCAAAAGCGGGAGCATCGCGATCGTCCACCCCAAGACGGGCAAACTCAGCGGGATTTTCACCGACGGGGATTTCCGCCGCAGCGCGCTCACCGGCGCGGGGTTTCTGACCAAGCCGGTGGTGAACTTCATGACCGCCTCGCCTAAAACCGTCGGCGAAGACGCGCTTGGCGTGGACGCGCTGCGGCTGTTTCAGGAGCACAAAATCGACGACCTGATCGTGATCGACGCCAAGGGTAAACCCACCGGGTTGGTTGACGGCCAGGATTTACCCAAGCTGAAGATCGTCTGAGCGGGTGTAAAGTAGCGCAGACTTCCAGTCTGCTTCAGGTTCGCGACGCCGCAGCATCCTCCGCCCGCCCCCCCCCAATACGCAGACTGGAAGTCTGCGCTACTTTCCCCCGCTCCGTTCTCCGCGCCGCCGGGGGCTGTGCGAGGACTTGTATTATCCCCTGAAATTCAGTCAGTTTTACCGCCTCACGCCGCCCCCTCCCTGCCCCGGCACAGTTCGTCCATTTCCCCCCACGCATGCCCGCCCCCCAAACACCGTCACCCGCCTCCGCTGCCGCACCCCTGCTTTGCGTGGTTATTCCGGTTTTTAATGAGCAGCCGGTGTTGCCCGAGTTACTCGACCGCCTGCAACGCACCTTGAACAGCCTGGCCGGCATGCGCTGGGAAGTGGTGTTTGTGGATGACGGCTCGCGGGACCGCACCGCCGAAATGCTGGCGGCAGCGTCCGCCCAAGAACCGCGGCTGAGACTGGTGCGGTTGTCGCGAAACTTTGGACACCAACCGGCGCTAACCGCCGGGCTGGCCCAGGCCGGGCTGGCCGACGCGGTCGTGACGATGGACGCCGACCTGCAAGACCCGCCCGAGCTGATCCCCGAACTGGTGGCGGCGTGGCAAGGCGGCGCCGAAGTGGTGCTGGCGGTGCGCCGCTCGCGCCAGGACGCGGGCCTGCGGCGGGTCGGCTTTGATGTTTTTCACCGCTGGTTTCAGCGGCTGAGTGATTTCAAAATCGAGGCCAACACCGGGACCTTCGGGTTGCTGGCCCGACCGGCGGTGGCGGCGATCAACGCGCTGGAAGAGCGCCACCGCTTTTTCCCCGGGCTGCGGGCTTGGGTCGGCTTTAAACAAGCTGAGGTGGTCTATGATCGGCAAGAACGGGCGGCGGGCACGCCGGCGCAAACCCTGCGGCGGCTGGTGCGCTACGCGTTGGACGGGATTTTTAGTTTCTCGTATTTCCCGCTACGGCTGACGACCTACCTCGGGCTATTTATTGCCGGATGCGGCTTTGCGGTGGGCACGTTTTTCGTGGTGCGGCGGCTGCTCGGCCTGGAGGTCGCCTTCACCGGGTTCACTACCTTGGTGACGCTGATCTTGTTTCTCGGTGGCGTGCAGCTGATCGGCATCGGTGTACTCGGCGAGTACCTCGGGCGTATTTACGACGAAGCAAAACGCCGGCCGCTGTATGTGGTGCGGGAGCCGACTGCCCGATGATCGATCGAAGCCTAGGGCTGCCCGCCACCGCGCGTGCTAACCCCATCGGTCGATTACCGGCCCTGTTGGCGGTCTGTACCAGTGGGCTTATGCTCGGCCTAAGCATTGTACCACCGTCAACCACTCGGCTCGATGTCTGGCCGTGGGCCGGCTTTGCCGCTCTCGGATGGATACTCCCCATCGCCCTCGTTCTCGGGCGACTCGCCCTAGGCCGTGGGCAGGCTCGTTTTAACGGGGTTCTTGATTTAGGGCTTGGGCTGCTGGCGCTCACGGCCACGGCCTCCGCTCTCGCCAGTCCACTGCGCGGGGCGGTATTGCCGCACCTGTTACCCGTCCTTGGTGCGTGCGCGTTACCGCTGGCGCTGCTCCCCGCGTTGCAACCCGCCTACGCCCCCGCCTTCAGGCGTATCAGCGCCGCGGTGATCAGCGCGATCCTGCTCAGCAGCCTCATCCTGTGGATGCAAACCGGGCAGGGTTTAAGCCTGCCGACCTCGCGCAACGCCGAGCCCTTTGGCCACGCCAACATCACCGGCAGTTTCGCCGTGCTTGCCGCCACCTGGATGGCGTACGGAGCGACCCGAGAAACCGGCCGGCTCCGTTTGATATTTATTCTTGGCGTGGTGCTCGCCGTGGGCACCGCGCTCTCGTCACAAAGCCGCGGGGCCGTCCTCGCCCTCGCCGTTGCGGGTGCCACCGCCGCCGCGATCACCCTGTTGCGTCGCGGTCGAATCTGGATTTTTACGCTGCTGCTCATCGGGCTTGCGGGTGGAACCATCGCCGCCAACGCCCGCCTCCGCGAGCTGGTGGTCCATGGCCGCTGGAGCGCGAATGACCGTGAAAGCAACGACCAGCGCACCGCCATGCTGGTAGGCGGCCTTCGACTGGGGGGCGAACGCCCGCTGCTGGGCTGGGGCCCGGGTTCGGTGCCCCAGGTTTTCCCGAGGGTGCGTGCTGACCTTCCCGGCACCGCTGACAACATCCTGCAACTCCACAACTCCCCCGTTCAACTGTGGGCCACGCTCGGCGCGGCCGGACTGCTCGCGGGCGCGCTCATCATCGGCGCGATTGTCCGCCGCACCCAAGGCGCGGCTTGGGACAGTGAACGCACCGCCCTGGCCGCCGGTCTCGGCGCTGCCGCCACCGTTATGCTCTTCGAGCACCCCTTCGCCACACCCGCCTTCACCCTGTTGGCGGCGGCCCATCTCGCCGCCTGGGTCGGCTGCCCGAATCCGCAGGCCGCCGGGCCCAAAACGAACCCAACGGGGTATGTGTTTCGCCCCGGGCGAGAGACGCTGATCGCTTTTTTTCCGGCCCTACTTTTGGTGCCCGCGCTGCTCGCCACCGGCTACGACCTCGCCGCCCGGCGCGCCTACACCCAAGCACTCGACCAGCTCGAGGTGAACAATCCCGCGGGCTACGCCGCCGGACTGCGCAAGGCCACTGCCCTCGCGCCCGCCGATCCTTACTACGCCCACCAACTCTCCGCCTACCTCGCCACCGGCCACCCGTTCCCGTCCGACCCGACCCCGCGCGCGCCCGCCGAAACCCGGGCGTTGCTCGAGCGTACCCTCACCACCAATCCGGACCTTGAATACGCCCACTATAACCTCGGCTGGCTGCTGGTGGTGAGCGAGCCGGCCACGGCGGCCCGGCACTTTGAATCCGCCGCCCGCCTCGCTCCCCAGCGCGGCGCGGTTTACTTCGGGTTGGGCCTTGCCCGCCTAAACCAAAACGACCCCGACGGCGCCACCCGCGCTTTCGCCACCGAGTGGCTGCTCAACCCCGCCTTCGCGTGGGCCCCGCTGTGGCGGCAGGCGCCGTTCGCCGCTCTCCAACCCCAGATCCTGGCGCAGGCCTCCGCCGCTGTCGCCGGACTCCGGAAGGAAAACCCCTGGCACGAACTGGAGACCGCCCCCGCCGCCACCATCGGGCCGGCCTACCGCCGTCTGCGCACCGGTTACGGCGTGCTGATGGGGCACCCCGAAAACCCCTCGCCCGTCGATTTCAACATCCAAGCCCAGACGGTCCTCCCCGCCGAACTGATCGATCGGGTTCCCGCCCAAGGCTGGCTTCCAGGCAAAACCTTGCTGGAGTTGAGCGCACTCCGCACCCCGTGAGTCGCCCTCACCCCACCCCCGATCACCCCATCTCGCCCCGTCACCCGCACCATGTTTGAATCCGGCCGCCTGCGCAAAGTCATCCTCCCCAGCCTGCTCGTGGCGGGCGACGCCTGCGTGGCATTTGGCGGACTTTCTCTGGGTTACTGGGTGCGCTACGCCACCCCGATCGGCAGCATCGGGCTGGACGTACCGGACGCCACCTATTCCCGCTATTTGCCGCTCCTGCTGCTCGGCACCGCCTTCCTGATCGCCGCCTACGCCCAGCTCAACCTCTACGAAGAGCGCCTGCTGCTGCGCAAATTCCAGGCGCTTAACCTGATCATCAAAGGCACCACCTTTTGGCTGCTGGCCTACCTGAGCCTGTCGTTGGTGCTCAAGTTCGAGCCGCCCATCTCCCGCTGGTTTGTGCTGATCGCTTACCTGATCGTGCTGGCCTTGATGTTCGCGTGGCGCAGTGCCGCCTATCGCTTCTTCGTTCACCCCCGCTGGGTCGGGCGCCTCCGCCAACGCGTCGCCATTCTCGGCTGGAACGACGAAGCCCGCACCCTCGCCGCCGATCTGGCCAGCCACCCCGCCCACCCGTTTGCCTTTGCCGGTGTGATCACCCTGCCCGACGAAACCGCCCCCGACGGCATCCCCGTACTCGGATCGACCGATCGCCTCGGCGACACGCTCCGGGCCCGGCAAATAGACGTGCTCATCGCTGCCCGCACCGACCTGCCCCGCGCGCAACTCCACGGCATCGTCGAAGCCTGCGAACACGCCTTCGTCGACTGGAAGATCGTGCCCTCCTCCTTCCAGATCCTGGTCAGCGGGCTGCGCCTGCAGACCATCGGCCGGCTACCGGTGTTGGGAGTCGAGGAACTCGCGATTAACCGCCTATTTAATCGCGGGCTGAAGCGCCTGGTGGACGTCACCGGGGCGCTCGTCGGCCTGTTCCTCTCGGCTCCGGCGCTCGCGGTGCTGGCCGTGCTGATCAAACGCGAATCGCCCCACGGCCCGGTGTTCTTTGCGCAAATCCGCACGGGGGCCCGCAGCCAGCCCTTTACGATGTGGAAGTTGCGCAGCATGGCCCCCGATGCGGCCGCGAGCGACCACCAGCAGATCAGCACTCCGGCCGGCGACCCGCGGTTGCTGCGCAGCGGCGCCTTTATCCGCCGCTGGAACCTCGACGAGCTGCCGCAATTTTGGAACGTGCTGCGCGGTGACATGAGCCTGGTCGGCCCAAGACCGGAACGCCCGCACCACGTCGAGCACCTTGCCGGGGAAATCCCCCACTACCTGCCGCGCCACCTGGTGAAACCCGGCATGACCGGCTGGGCGCAGATCAACGGCCTGCGCGGCGGCCAGGAACTGGAGCGCCGGATCCAGCACGACATTTATTACATCGAAAACTGGTCGCCCTGGCTGGACGTGCAGATCCTCGGCCTCACTCTCGTCCGCTGGCGCAACACAGTCGAATAAACTGGCAGGGGTCCCGTCGCTTGGCAACGTTCAGCCATGATCTCCACAGCCAGCGCAAGAGACATCCGCAGGCAGTGCTTTGCCAGACCTCTTCCGTTGAATTCAAAGTTAAGCGAGCTGTGCGCGGAAACGCCGAGCCACGCCTTTTTAGTCAATCCCGCCTCCCAGAACACTTATTTGTATTTGGCGGAGTATATTAAATTATTCTCCGAACAATGGTTTCAAAAACGACTAGGAACCTTGAAGCTATTGGACTGGGGAACGGGCAAGGGCCACATGACCTATCTACTCCAAGAACAGGATGCTTCGGTCACCAGTTGCGACATCGATGATCAGTCCAACGATTCCGCTTTCGGTCAACCCACCCCCATCATCGCCAAGTGCGGTATTCCGATCCTCCCCCTGCGACACGAATTCCTGCTGCCGTTCGCAAACGACTCCTTCGATGTCGTTTTGAGCGTGGGCGTGCTCGAGCATGTTCCCAACGAAGAAAAATCACTGAATGAACTCCACCGAGTGCTTCGACCCGGTGGCCTATTTTTCTGTTTTTATCTTCCGCAACGTTTTTCATGGACGCAGCAAATCGCCCGGTTGAAAGGGGATAACTATCATGACCGGCTTTACACCCCTTCACTGGTGACCGAACTGCTGAAAAATGCCGGCTTTCGTCCGTTGGACATCTGGCAACGTGCGCTTTTCCCCAAAAACACAGTCCGCTACCGCAACTACCGAAGCGCCGAAACCTGGGACCAAAAATTATGCGCCGGCACCCCGCTGCGGCATCTTGCCACCAACCTGGAATTCGTAGCCGTTAAACCCACAACTTGAGCCCGCGATTCGATGCCTCGCCTACATCACGTGCGGCACCCACTCAGCAAGAACCTCGCGTAATCGTTCCAAAAAATGCTCGCGGGAAAACCGCTCCGCCTGGCGACGACATGCCCAGGATGAAAACGCCCCCTCACGCGCCTCAAAGTCACTAATCGCCCCCCGAAGTCCGGCGACACTCTGATCTGGGAATAACACCCCCGTCTCACCATCAATCACCGTTTCCAGCGCGCCACCGCGCGCCAAAGCGATCACCGGTCGGCCAGCCGCCTGCGCCTCGACTGCAGTTATGCCAAAATCCTCCACTTGGGGATACAGAAAGGCCCGGCACCCCTCCATCAGCGCCGTCACCTCCGCGTCAGGCAGACGCCCGCGGAAACTCACCATCGGCCCGGCCACCGCGCGCAATTTTTGCGCCTCCGCCCCGTCGCCCACAACGACCAGCGCGCGCCCCAGTTGGCTGCAAGCCTCGACCGCCAGATCGACGCGCTTGTAACCCACCAGCTCGGACACCACCAAGTAATAGTCGCCCGGCTTTGCTTGGGGGCGAAACCGCTCAACCTGCACCGGCGGATAAATTACCACGGCCTCTCGCCCATAATGTCGGCGAATGCGCTCCGCTACATAACGCGAGTTTGCTATAAAATAATCCACATTGCCCGCCGCCCGGCGGTCAAAGGCGCGCACGCCATAAACCGCTTTTCGAAACAGCCAGCGACCGGCCCAACCGATACCGCTGGTCTGACGAGCATACACCTCGGTCATTTCCCAAAGGTACCTGGGCGGCGAGTGGCAATAACACACCTGCACGCACCCCTGCGGCTTGGGCAGTCCCTTGATCACGGCCGCGTCACTTGACAGCAATAGCCGCGTGCCCGACGGGATCGACATGCGCCGCACCGCCCAAGGAAACAACGGAAGTAACCAACGATGATCCACCCAGCGCGGCGCAACCGCTTGCAACGCGGATGTCTTGATCGTACGCGCGCGCATCGCGGGCGACAGCGTGCAGGAAGCCTTAACGAGCATGGATATCTCCGCTTCCGGAAACAACCCGGCCATCTCCTCAAAAACCCGGCCGCCACCGCGCGCATGCACCCACCAATGATGCGCCAAATGCACCGGCCCGCTCATCGCCCGCCCTCCCAAACCTCGCGTAAGGCCGCCGCCGTCAGCTCCGCCGTCCGTTGCCAAGTGAAATGCCGCGCCCAGTTCCGCCCCTCCTCGATCTTGGATCGGCGCAGCCCCTCATTCGTCAGCAAGGAACCCATCATTACCGCCAAGTCGCCCCGCTCCGCCAATCGGAACCGATGCGCCCCTTGTGCCGCCGTCTCCATCAACGCCGCACAATCCGAGGTCAGCACCGGGCACCCCGCCGCCATCGCCTCGAGCGGCGGCAGTCCAAACCCCTCCTCAAGAGAAGGCTGAACCAGCAGGTCTGCACCGGCCACCAAACCGCGCAGTTCGGCATCGGTCAGTTTAGCCACAATGCGAAGCCGCCCGCCCAGACGCGCGATCCATTCCCTCAATACCGGTCGCGAGGTGAATCCTCGCTCCTCCCCGACGATCACCAATTCATGAGGAACGTGCGTCGATACCATGGAAAAAGCTTCCAGCAATCCCTCCACATTCTTGTGCGGGCTCACGTTACCGACATAGACCACATAAGGCTTTCGTAGATCTGCCGGGGGCCGGGCCTCGAACCAAACGGGGCCCACGCCGTTCGGGATTGCGCGGATACGCTCCGCCTCCACCCCGAGTTCGCAGACGAGTTCCCGTTTCACCTGATGCGAAACCGTCATAATCAAATCGGCGTTGCGGCGCACCGCCCCCAAGTAAACGCGAGCGCCGATCTGCCTCACCCGCCCCTTCCAGCCCTCCACCACGTGCAAGGGGATCAAGTCATGCACGGTCACCACCAGTTGTGAACTACAGCTCCATGGCGCGCTGAAATGCGGACACCAAAGCATATCGCAACTGCCGCCCAGCTCATGGAACATACGCTGTTCAGCCATGCGGAAAGGGCGTGCGGAGGTCGGGCGAAAAGTAGCCCCGCGCTCGATCAACGGTGCCGCCCACTCCAAAGTTGTCGGTCCGCCGGAGAGCAGGATGTTTTTCGCACCGAAAACATCGGCCACCTGCGGCACAATTTCACGGACGTAACGACCGATTCCGGTGCTATGCGATAGACGACAATCGATGCCGATGGCGTAGGGTTTCACTTCCTAACCTCCACCTGATATCGCCCCGGAAAAAAGCGTGCTTTACAACGCCGCCAACCCGACAAAAGCCCTGCGCGGTCCAGCCCCAGCCGCAGCCATGAGCGAATCCAAAGCGTTACCCCATGGGCAAAATTCAAACTTCCGACCCAACCGCCTAAGGACGCCCACACGGCCCTCGCGCGGGCGGCCTCTCGCTTCAAACCGACATCAGGGGCTTCGCTCACGCCCCCGAGGGCGAAGTCGACCACGAATCCAGGCACCGCCATAAACGTATCATCGCCTCTGCCTCGCAGGGCGGCGGTCAGCGCGATATCCGCCGCCGGACCGAACCGCTCGGCAAAACCACCGGCGCGCCGCGCCGCCTCAGTCCGCACAAACAAGCCCTGATGATGCGGCGCCTGTGATCGGGCGAAATCCAGCAAACGATGGCCGGCCGCCACCTCCTCGGCGAATCCATGGCGCCGGTCGACAAAACGCACCCGGCCATAAGCCGCCAGCACGGCCTCTGGCTGAACACGCAAAAAAGCCAATACACAGCGGAGTACCTCCGGATTTACATAAACGTCATCGGCATTTAAAAAATGAACCCAGCGCCCTCGTGCCAGCCGTAATCCCTTGTTCATAGCGTCATAGATACCTTGGTCCGGTTCGCTAACGATTCGCACCGTCCCAGCCATACGGCCTCGCCAAGCTTCTGCGCGCCGCACCGTGTCGTCCGTGGAGGCTCCATCAATCACCAGCCACTCGTAATCCCCTGGTCCCTGTACGGCGATGCTGGAAGCGGTGAGGTCAATTTTCTCCCCCGCGTTACGGCACACCGTGATGACCGTCAGGCAAACCTCGGAACTGGAGCCGGAAACATTCATGCGTCGGCTTCCGGACAATGCACTAGCTCACCGCGCACCCGCCTGTAGGTAGGCCAAACCCAGCCCGCTTTGAATCGTTCCCATCCAGCTCGAAGCCCACCCCCGGCAGGCAAACGCTTGTAGCCCAAAGAAGGCTCGATTCCGTGCCACCTGCGCAGGCGCGCCTGCACATCCGACAGGCGACGTAAATAGGGCAAATAAACCCCGTCTTTTAACTCCTGCGTCAATCTCACCCTGTAGGGCCTCAAACCCGGATCAAACCAACCCGCCGCCACCTCACGAATCCCCTGGAAGTGATAAAACATTACAGGCTTCTGCTCCAGCCACGGTGCCCCAGCCACAAACGTCAACCGTGCCGTATTCACATTCCACGGCGCAGCGTTAACGCCCGGATGATCCAGCGACTTCACGCGCCTAAAGCGTCGGGGAAATTCATCCAGATAGCCTTGGTCGGCGAAGCGCCCCTTCTCCACCCGATCAAAACACCACTCCAGGCACCGCTCCCGCCACCACTCCAGGCACCCCAGCCCATCCTCGTCGCGCCGAAACGAGACCCAGGCCACGTTGTAGGTGCCATGCTCTCTCTGCGCGGCGAGATGCGCCAAAAACCGGTGAGGGACAATGCCCACCGAGGCGTCGCCCTGCTCCGCAAAAACAGCCGAGACCGGCCCGAAGAAAAACAAATCCGCGTCGAGATAAGTCATTCGATCCGCCGCCGCCTCACGGGAAAAACAATACCTCACCAGCACCGGGGTCGCCGTGAAATAAAACTCCACCCGGCTGCGAGAGGTGCGCACCGCCGCGTAATCCGGCTCGGCGGCGAGAAACTGCACAAGCGAGATCGCCATCAGAGATTCATCCGCCTCGGCCCTCACCACCGCCTCGGTCTCCGCGTCGAAGCACAACACCCATAGCCGAAACGACTCCTGCTGCGCCTTGAGCGAAGCGTGCAGGCACAGCATCCGGGCCGCGTAGCCTTGGTCGCAATAAGTACAAAAGTGGTTCATCAAAGCAGAACGGGAGATGCTTTGCGGGCGAGTACGACGTTGTCCAAGTAGAAGTCGTCGTTTCTAGGTAAGATAATCGCCATCAAGATACCAAGAAATGAAATTGGAGCGATGACGAGAAGCTGCGTCGCGAGGTTCACCCAGCGCCCACGAGCACATACTAGTTTGTAAACCCAACCTGCGACGATCTGGGCCACGGCACGGGCATCGGTCGGGGTCTTTTCAAGCGAAATCACCTCGAAACCGGTTCGCTCCAGCACAGCACGTAAACCAAAAGATGAATACCGCCCAAAATCATACGGTTGTTCATGCTCATCCCATATAAAAGGTACGGTCAGTACCAAAACACCCCCTGGCCGCAAAACCCGGTTGATCTCGTTCAAAAACGCATCAGGGGTAAACACATGCTCCAAGACCTGGGTACAAAGCACTCCATCAAACTCTCCGTCCCTAAGCGGGAAACGGCTACCGGCGTAAAACACATCAGCAAATCCCGCCGCGCGCCGGGCCGGGGTATCATAATCCAAGCCCACATATCGATTCGCCGGCACCAAGGCCCGATAGGGCTTTGTGCCACATCCGACATCCAAAATCTCGCCGCGTAGATTTGGCAGCAGGCGCACTAAGGCCGCATGCAAACCGTTTCGCGCGAAGTAAAATGGGGCGACCACCCAACCTAGGGGGCCCGGTTCAAAGTGTTGTTTACTATACCACGCGCGCAGCCGTTTCATCAGTCGGGTTTAACGAGAGGAGGGCCATCAAAGCAAGCGGGCACCTGAAAACTATTCTATTGTCCGGCGGACGCTGAATGCTTGGCATGGCGCAACCCAACCCGACATGGATAAACCCAACTCTTTAACCGCCACATCTGCCCTGCGCACCGGGTGGACTGCGGTCATGGATAACGCCGGTTGGTTGATAGCGGAAAAGGCTCTCCGTTGGACCCTTGGCTTTTTCATCGGAGCATGGGTCGCACGTCACCTAGGTCCATCGGACTTTGGTCAGCTTTCCGCAACCTTGGCATGGGTAGGCATTTTTGCCTGCGTCGCAGGATTCGGCATAGAACCCATCGTCGTCCGCGAATTGGTCCTTCGACCACATGAAAACGGCACTATCCTCGGCACAGCAATGGCCTTGCGCGTCGCCGGAGGCGTATTCACCGCTAGCGCTGCAGTAATCGCTAGCCTTGCATTCGCCAAGGAGGCACCTTCCGCCATACTTACGGCCATCGCGTCGATCACTACGCTCCTTTCCTTGGGAGAAACCCTGGACTTGTGGTTTCAGGCAAAGATGCACGCAAGACTGGCTGCAACCGCCCGACTTGTCGCGTTCAGTCTTTCTTGCGGCATACGTATAATCCTAGTCCTCGCGGATGCCCCTGTGTCGCTTTTTCTTTGGAACGCCGCCATCGAGGCCCTGCTGATCTTCGGTTTGCTAACTATTCAATTTCGACGCTCAAATCCCGATTTTAAGTTAACCTGGTCCACACGAATGGCACAAATGTTTCTCGCAGAGAGCTGGCCCAACATAATCGCAAACCTCGCCGCTATGGGATACTTAAAGGCAGATCGTGTGATGCTCTCATCGATGAACGGGGAGGCTGCAGCCGGTATTTACTCCGCAGCGACTTTACCGGTGGAGGCGTGGTATGTGTTGCCCTCCGCTCTCATGAGCTCCGCGGGCCCCATGTTTGCCCGCCTTCATGAGAATCACGAACGGAAATTCATGCATGAACTCGCTCGCATCGCGCGCTTTCAGGCTGCGATGGCCTGGATACTCGCGCTGGGATTAGCCATGGGCTCACCTTGGTTAATGCCGCTTATTTACGGCCCGGACTATGCCAAGGGCGCCGCTGTTTTAGCGACCTTGGCGTTTACCCTGCCGGTTGCCTTTCTTGGACTGGCCATGTCCCCATGGTATCAAAATACAGGGCTAACAGTTATCGCCATGCGACGACACTTGTTTGGCGGCATACTCAACATCGGACTCAACTATATTTTCATTCCTCGCCTGGGACCAACCGGAGCCGCAATGGCTACCTTGATTTCGTATATATTTACACATATGCTGGCAAACTGCTTCGACAGACGCACCCGCCCTCTTTTAATTATACAAATGCGAGCCCTCATTCTTCTCCCCCCCCCAAAACCATGCAAATAACCGCGCTGCTAACCGGAAAAGGTTCCAATACGCTTAGAGACAAGAACATTTTACCTGTGCTGGGTAACCCACTGATGTATTATCCCGCAATGGCGGCTCGGCGCTCGTCCAAAATCACGGAATTTTATGCCAGCAGCGACAGCCCTGCGATTTTGAAAACCGCCGAAAAACTCGGTTATGCTAGTATCGTCCGTCCGCCAGAACTTTGCATGCCAGAATCTCGCCACGTTGATGCGATAACCCACGCTTTGGATACGCTGCAACAAAGACGTGCCCCCGCTCCAGATATACTTATCGTATTACTTGCCAACAATATATCAATCAAAACCGAATGGATTGATACTGCTATAGACGCATTACTCGGGGATCCGTCGCTTTCGGCGGTTACCCCGGCTTACGACGACCAAGATCACCACCCCTACCGTGCCAAGCGGCTGAGTGCCGACGGAACAATTGAAAGCTTTTTATCACTCGCGGGCGATGTGTCCACCAACCGCCAAGACCTACCTCCTTGCTATTACCTTTGCCATAATTTCTGGGCACTCAACCTGCACAAATCTGTGAGAAACGGCACAGGACAGCCGCCATGGTCATTCATGGGATCCAAGGTGAAACCTCTAATCGTCGAGGAATCGGTGGATGTCCACCTTCAGCGCGACTTGCTCCTTTGTGAGGACTGGTTGCGGCGCCACCAAATATCCTATGAGTGACCGAGTAACATGGGATGCACTATTCGTTCTAAACCAATGTTCTCCCAAAAACTTGGTCAGAGAAAAAGTCAGCCAAATTCGAGCACGCAGGGTCTTACTTGTAGGCAGTCACCATTTTTTTAAATCCGAGCGCCAAGTATGGAAGAGGCTGCTGAACTGTAAAGAAATCGAATTTGTTAGCTTTGCCGACCACCTTAGCGACGAAGTCATGGCAAACATAGACTCCGGAACCTCGAATATATTACGTGAATCAAGAGGTGCCGGGGACTACATAGCTCGCTACCAACGTGAGGTGCTAACTCTAAAGAACATTGCCGTAGCCCAATCACTCTCCAACTCAAATATCTGGATTAAAGCTTGGTCTGACTTCAATTTAGGTCTTTGCCCAAAGGCGTGGGCAACGTTTAATGCACGTCCACTGCAGCCATGGCATTCGAGATGGATTCGACTTAAAGCCGAATACTTGGCCTTGACCACTCCTTTGCGGCGAGCCCCCCGCCCTAAGATTGTTCGACTGATCGCCCCCCCTGATTCAACAGAGAAATATGCGTTCGTTTGCTCTACACGGCGACTAGCCATAGCCCCTGAAGTAAAGGTTAACGATGTCATACTCAGAAAAGCGCTCACCGCGCCGGGCACCGTTTTTTTGGCGACCACAATACACGATCATCCTCGTTTTGTTACCCGCCTCGGATACCCGGTCCGCGTATTTGCTGACGGCTTATTACCATCAAACTACCCACGATCCTACATAGACAGCTATGGTGATGTGACATTCATCCCGATCGACCCAATCTCGGAACGTTGGTTTCTCACCTGCGGGGTGACTTGCGCCCGCCCACCCGCGTTTTTGACATCGCAACGCTTTGTCTTCCCGATTTCCCCGGCATCTGGCCGCAGAGTATTGATCCTCCTAAACCACACCGGCGACTGGTGTGCGCTAGTTAATCGCTCAGACACGGATGTTCTTGCAGAAGCGTTCATCGAGCTCGCTGCAATACATCCAGATATCGACTTTCGGATTCGCCCTCATCCCTCAATGGATCACCCGCAGCATGAAGGTGCAGGTGCGCGCAAGCGCATCGAAGCCGAAGTTAATCGCGCTAACCTTGCCAATCTCAGATGTTCGCAAGGCAAACTTGAAGACGATCTGCGCACAAGCGATCTAGCTATATCCGAATACTCCGCAACCCTGGTGGATGCTTGGCAACGGGGATTGCCCGGCTTGATCGTGAACCTAACCAATCGCCGATCATTTATGCAGGATTATGAGGAACTGGGCTATGTCGCGATCCATACACGGGAAAACTTGAACCAGTTTTTCGCGCACCTCGATCAGTCTGTTTGCGATTTGGTCAAACGACAAACTTGTGCAGTTCAGTGTTACAACACCATGCTAGCTAACTTTATCGCGTCATGATGTCGGTTCTTCGTTTGGCATGGCAGGCATTCAAGCCCGATTGGGTTCGCGCTTGGCAAACCAAACGGCATTCACTCTCCTTTGAAGGTCCCTTCCAATCCTGGCAGCATGCACGCTCGCGAAGCCGTGGCTACGACGACAAACATATTCTAAATTTGACCATTCGAGCGGCGCGCAGGGTTGTAACAGGACAGGCCGCCTATGACAGGGACACCGTCACCTTCAATACCCCCCAGCCCGACGTTGTGCTGTTGTTGGTATTAAGTCAGGTTACCCGCGACAAAGATTCTGGGTTGTGCGTCTTAGACTTTGGCGGATCACTCGGCAGCACATACAGACAGAATCGCGCCTTTCTTACAGGACCGCTTAAACTTGAATGGCACATCATTGAGCAGCCAGCCTTCGCCGAGGCTGGTGCTTATGAGTTTGCCTCTCCTGAACTTCACTTTCATTCGCAACTGGAAACCGCACTGGCCTGTTGCACGCCCGATTTCCTCCTACTTTCCAGTGTACTCCAGTATTTAGAACACGAAACCACCCTAGCCAGCCTTACCCGATTGCCGGTCAAGTGCGCACTCATCACTCGCACGCCATTCTGGGACGGAGACCATGACTTTATTGTGATCCAAAACGTCCCCACCTGCATTTATAAAGGCAGCTATCCGATGCGGATTTTTTCACGCTCCAAAATGCTGGAGCGTTGGGAGAAGGCGGGCATGGTAGTGGCGACAGCACCAGCCCCAGAGGGTGGATTCAGCGTATCCGGCATTGCCTTTACGTTTGAAACTTGGACACTGCGACCGAGCGCCAATATTGGGCGGCAGCCGAGTTAAGCGCCATTTATCACCTCGCCGTGGGTTCTTTTAACGCCCATGCGACCATGCGGCGCAATCCATCCGCCAACGCAGTTTTCGCGCGCCACCCCAGCTCTATGTCCGCCCGACCGCAGTCTGAAAAAAGCCCAAACTGATCCCCTGGGGGAGCAACTTTCTCTTCAACTGGATAGCCGGAAGGAAGTCCGGAGGCATCAAGCAAAAGCTGCAATAGGTCGCGCACACGTACCGGCATCCCAGATCCGATATTATAGACATCTGACGACGTTGCGTCCCGCCGAAGCACATTTATCCACGCATCAATCACGTCTTCGATATACACAAAATCACGAAACCGTTCCAACGACCCCGTTACCGGAACCGGCACGCCCTTGAGCATGTACGCCAGATAAATACTTGCCATCCCCTGCCGTAGATTCGCGAGATTTTGGCCCGGACCATATACGTTAAACATGCGCAGTGCTGTAGTCGACAAACCGTCTCGCGAAGCAAGCCGCAACACATGCTCGGACATCAACTTAGAAACTCCATAGTATGAGACCGGCACCGCATCAGACGATTCACGCACAGGCAGTCCGACAGGGTTACCGTAAACGGCCATTGAACTTGCATACAAAACACGCCGAATCCCCTGCTCGCGACACCAACGAACAAGCAAAATCGTCGATAGCGCATTGGTTTGCACATCATAAACCGGTTGCTCCATGGACACCGCGCCGGATGACTGAGCTGCCAGATGGCACACCGCATCGTAACGCAATGCAGGCATTTTCCCGAGAGTCTCGGGCCGCCCAATATCACCATCAACGAACACCGCACCCTCAGGCACTGTTTCCCTACGGGCAGTGGATAAATTATCTACCACCACTACCGTATCACCCTCAGCAAGAAGGCGACGGGCAAGACATGAGCCAATGAACCCCGCGCCACCCGTAATCAATATAGTCATTTAGATATAATTCAGAGCCTCTGATCCTAATCACACGCCCCATCCATTCACCGCCGACACCACCCGCGCCACCTCGGCGTCCGTCAAATGCGGCCCCATCGGCAAGCTCAGCACTTCGGCATGGATCGCCTCCGTGAGCGGCCAACTCCCCTCGAACGCCCCCCGATACGCCTCCTGCCGGTGCGGCGGGATCGGATAATGCACCATCGTCTGCACCCCTTGCTCCGCCAGATACGCCTGCAGACGATCCCGCTCCGCACACCGCACCACGAACAAATGCCAGACGTGGGCCTCCGCCTCGACCGGCATCTCCGGTAAGCGCACCCAGGGGTTACGAATTGTCTCCAGATACCGAGTCGCTACCTCGCGGCGCCTCGCGTTTTCTGCCCCCAGCAGCGGCAGACGCACCCGTAACAAGGCCGCCTGCAATTCGTCCAGCCGGCTGTTAAACCCCTGATAACGATTTTGATACTTTTTTTCCGACCCGTAGTTTCGCAGGGTACGCACCATGGAGGCCAGCGCCGCGTCCGACGTCGTCACCGCCCCGGCGTCACCTAGGGCACCGAGGTTTTTCGTCGGATAAAAACTAAAACCCGCCGCGTCACCCCAGGCCCCCACTGCACGCCCGGCATGCACCGCCCCGTGCGCCTGCGCGCAGTCCTCGACCACCTTTAGCCCCCGGCGACGCGCGATCTCCGTGATCCGCGTCATGTCCGCCGCCTGCCCGTAAAGATGCACCGCCAGAATCCCCCGGGTGCGCGGGGTGATCGCCGCCTCGATCCGCGCCGGATCGAGGTTAAAGGTCGCCCCGTGCGGCTCCACCAGCACCGGGCGCAGCCCCACCGCGCTCACCGCCAGAATCGAAGCAATATAGGTATTGGCCGGCACGATCACCTCGTCGCCCTGCACCATCACCCCCTGCTGAAGGTATGCGCGGAAAATCAGCGTCAACGCGTCCAAGCCGTTGCCCACCCCCACGCACTGCGCCGCCCCACACCACGCCGCAAACTCGCGCTCAAAGCCTTCCACCTCCACCCCCAGCACATACCACCCGGAATCCAGCACCCGCGTGAACGCCGCCAACAACGCGTCGCGGTGGTGGCGGTTGATTTCCTTCAGGTCGAGGCAGGGAATTAAGCTCATGGCGTCGCCCCCGCGCTCAAACGCTGAAACTCCGCACGATTCCGGATATAGTCGCCCTCATCATAATGCTCGGCCGCTAGCACCATCAGCACGCAATCAGGGGAAAAACCGCGCATTTCGTGCCAGACCATTGGATCCAGGACCAAGCCCCTCATTGGCGCGTCCAGTGACACCGTCTGCACGTCCACATTGTCGTCCAAATCAATCAGGCACGAACCCGCCAGACAAACGATCACTTGGCGAAGGGTTTTATGCGCATGCCCACCGCGTACGGATCCGGGCGTAAATCCGTAAAGTGTGTAAACGCGCTTGATCTCAAAGGGCACATCTCGCCCCCCTTCGATGGCGACCAGTAAGCCACGTTCATCGCCTCGCTGCGTAAGGGTTATCCATTTGGGCGTCATCCGTGCCGGCATACTCCGCGCCGCCTCCCTATTGGCGCAAGTGCGTTCGCTCGGGATTTGGCCGGCCGTCAAAGGGCCAACATCTGGTTGCGGAGGGGCGACAAACCGATCTCGCTAACCGCTCAGCTAAACGATACTTGCGCTCAGCGGCGCCGACCGCCGCACCCCACCAAAGCCATCCGCACCCTGTTTCATCTCAGCGCTTCACCGGAAGTCTCTCCCTTGGTTACAACCCTAAATCGCTTTGTCGCGCGTCGCCACGCATGAGCTTCTTCGGAAAACCAGCAGTCGGCCTCGAACCCTAATGCCACGCACCGGAATTCTGCACGCACTTCACCCCCGCCGCCACCACTCCCTTACGCGTAATCCCCATGCCGTTGACGCCCCATTGAAATCGATCCGAATTGACCTACTCAGCGAATAACCCGGCCACATGAAATCGCCCCGCTTTTACCGGCCTCATCGGCGCCGCACTTGCCCATGAGCAAAACACGCAATCACTTCCTGTTGATCAGCCTCGGTCTCGTCTTTTCAGTCATGCTGATCACGGCGACGCTGATCATCAACACCTCCTTCATGCTCTATGATGATGAGGGCTACGTGTTGCTCAGCTACCGGGAATTCATCAAAGGAAAGCGTCTCTACGACGACATCTTTACCCAATACGGCCCATTCCCCTACATTTACCACTGGATCGTCTCCATCCCCCTCCCTGCGCCCCTCTCTCACCTGCAGGGCCGCGGGCTCACCGCCTTGCACTGGGTTGGCAGCGCCCTGCTTGCGGGGGGCATCGTCTTCCGCCTGACGCGAGCTTACGCCTCCAGCCTTTTGGCCGGTCTTGTGACGTTCAGCCTGCTCTGGCAGATGAACTCCGAGCCCTCTCATCCGGGCAGCCTCATTTGCCTCATCCTCGCCGCCACCGCCTATGTCACGGTCACGGCTTTTCAGGCGCAGAAATGGTGGTTACTCGCCGTCGCCACCGGAGTGTCTGCCGCCCTGCTACTGCTGACCAAAATCAATGTCGGCGCCCTGTTCCTCGCGGGCGCGGCTGCCGGTGCCCTGCTCGTAACCGACTGGCCGCTGCGCTGGCGTCGCCCAGCAAGCATGCTAGCCGGACTCGGTTTACTCGCGGTGCCGTGGGTGCTGATGGGCACACGCCTGAGCGAGTCGTGGGTCCTGATTCTCGCGGTCCAATTTTCTATCTCTGTGGCCGGCCTGCTCTGGATCACGCCCACACACCAGAAGGAGTGGGTTCGCCGAGTCCCGCCGCGCTGCTGGTGGGCCGGCCTCGTCGGCTTGGTCGGTGGTTTCGTCGTTATTAGCGGAGCCGTCTTACTCCGGGGAACATCCCCCGAGGCCCTGCTGCGTGCGGTCCTCATTGAGCCCTTTAGGCACCCGGCTCACTTTATGATCCCCCTGCGCTGGGATACCGCCCTCTGGCCGGTGACGCTGGTCTGCTTGTCCGTGGTGGCTCTCGCCGGCCAGGAACTGCGCAGGCACGGAGAGCTGACCCGGATGACGCGGAACGCAGTGTTTACCCTGAGGCTGGCTGCCCTCGCCGTATTTATCCTCAACACGCGCACCCTACTCACCACCCCCGGTGTGGGCGCCTTTACCCACTACGCCCTTCCGCTGCTGCCGGTTTTTCTGATTCCCCTACGCACGGACGGCATCCGCCAACCGCTGATCTGGGCCGCCCTGCTGGCGCTACCACAAATTCTCCACATTTATCCGGTTGCCGGCAGCCAGATGGGTTGGGGCACATTTTTGTTCGTCCCCCTGCTGGTGATCGGTCTGCACGACCTGTGGGCAAATAACGCTCTGCCCTTGCCCGGGCTGCGGCGCTGGACCCCGCGCCTGCTGCTGCTGGTAGGGCTCACCCAGGTAGCGCTACTCTTCCAGACCGGGTGGGAGCGGTATATCACGTCCAAACCGCTCGGACTAACGGGCGCCGAAGGCATTCGAACTGAAAACCACGCCCGGCTCATTCTTCGATTAATGACACTCAACGCCAGTGTGCATGCCGACGTGTTATTCTCTCGTCCGGGAATGTTCAGCTACAACATCTGGAGCGGCGTCCCCACCCCGACCACGAAAAACGCCACGCACTGGTTCTGGTTACTCGATGACTCCGAGCAGGCGAAAATCGTCGCCCGCCTCCAGTCCACCCCGCGCAGCGCGGTGATCACCAGCCGGCCGCTGGACGACTTTTTGGCCTCCATCGGAATTTCCACGGCCGGGCGCCTGCAAAGCCACCTTGAGGCCAGTTATAAATCACTGCTGGAGCGCAATGGCTTTCAGTTTTACGTGCCGCTGGACTCCCGCGCCGCCCCCTTCGGTCTGGCGGAGTGCTACCTGCCCGCCGCCGCAGCCGCCCCAGAGACGCCCGTGCTGATCCAGTCCTTGGTGGCCCTTAACGGTCGCCCCGCCACCGCGCGTTTGAGCGACATCAACCACCCGTGGTCGCTCCGCCAAACCTACGCTGCCCCGCTT
This sequence comes from Opitutus sp. GAS368, assembly GCA_945871005.1. Lineage (GTDB taxonomy): Bacteria > Verrucomicrobiota > Verrucomicrobiia > Opitutales > Opitutaceae > Rariglobus. The sequence continues at coordinate 38,103 of CAMBUJ010000008.1, forward strand.
TGCCGCATCACCCTTGAACCGATCAACTCGCAGGGTACCGCCTTCGGCCCACCCGTCGAACTGCCCGCCGCTGGCGACCTGCGCGGCCTGTTCCGCTTGCGGGTTTACACGCCAGCCCGCCCGCCCATGGAACAGCTCAACCACGTCGTGCTCGAGCTACTCGACGCCAACGGGGCCGTGCTCGCCGAGTGTGTTTTTTAAGAACGAGCCCCGCTCATCGCCTGCGCGCCACCAACACGAGGCTCACCCCGAAGGGCAAGGGAAACCTCAACCGCGCCAACCGCGTGAATTGCCAGCGTAAAAATCCGTTGATCGCGCGGCCCGGTACCTTGTCTTCGGCCCGCGCCACGGTGGACTTGGCCGGAAACCAGCTTCGCCAGCGCCGCACCAGCCAGACCGCCGGATAGACCGCCACATTGGTGTAGTTAACGTGCACGATTTCCCAGGCCTCGAGCGGAAAATGCGCGCACAACTGCTTCCGGTCGTAGCGTCGGTAATGGTGCAAGGCCACGTCCCAATCACTCCACAACGCCATGCTGGCCGGCACCGTCACCACCGCCAGACCGCCCGGTTTCAACAACCGGTGAAAGCCCCGCACCACTGCGTCCGCATCCGGCACATGTTCGAGCACGTCCAACGCCGTCACGTACTCCACCGCGCCATCGGGCAGCGGCACCCGCCCATCTTCCAGACTCAAAATCTGCTCCGGTTGGAAACGCGTGCGCAGCAACCGCAACGCCTCCTCGTGGTCGTCGAGCACCAGCACCCGACAGTGCGCCTCCATCTCCTTCGCGAAGCGTCCGGTACCGGCCCCGCAATCCAACAGCACCTCCGCCGGAGCGGGCGGGCGCGACCGCAAGATCCAGCCGCGAACAAACTCGCGCTTGCCCGCGTAATACCAGTGGTCCGCCTCCACGCGCTCTAAATTAGTGTATTCGTCTGGATTCATCGGGGAGGGGGTTCGTCGATCACGGTGCTGGGCGGGTCCGCACGCTGTCGAAACTTTTCCCGCTCCGCCGCTAACACCGGAAACAGCTCGCCGCCGGTGAGGCGTCCCGCCAAGAACCCCAACCATGGCCGACACCCACTGCCGTTCCCGCGCCCCGCTCAGGTTCAGCCACGAACCCATTTTAACCGCTCTCGGATTTGGCCCCACCCAGCCCGAATTCCGCGCCCACTTCGCCCCCGCCGCCGCCCTGGCCGTAGCGTTCGCCCTCCTGCCGTTCTGCCTGCTTTTGCCCATCGACGCGGATCGCTCCTTGCCCCTGCTTTTGGTGCCGGCGGTCGCGTTGGGGTGGAAAATCTCCCGGCCTGCCGCACCTGTTCTCCTCTCGCTGATCGCCTGGGCGCTGGGGGCCATCCTCATCGCCACGGCCTTCGCCGACCACACCGCGCGCGCGCTCGTCATGGCGTCCGCCGTCGTTTGGGTCATCGCCGGCGGCATGACCGCGCGCAACCTCGCGCCGTGCCCAGCCGCCGTACGCCTGGTGCTGGGCGGGATCGCTTTGGGTGCCGCCTGCGGGCTCGGGTTGGTGGCCGGTGGGGTCGGTCTGGCTTACATGGACTTCCCGCTCTACTGGGGTCCGCGTGTTTTTGGCATGCACCAGTTCGCCGGGGCAATGGCCGCCCTCGCCCTGCTTCGGCTGGTCCACCCACGCCGGTGGATCACGGTGCTGCTCGCCATACTCGCCCTGGCCCTTTTAACCGGCCTAGCCACCTCCAACAGTCGCGCCGGCCTGGTCGGCTTGGCCGTGGCCCTCGGATTTTGGTTTTGGCGTGGTCACCCCGACGATCGCAAATTCCTGCTTCTCCGGGTGGCTCCGCTCACCGCTACGGCGTTGGGTATCGCCTATTTTATTGGCCAACCCTTCACGGGCATGGGACTGGAGTCGGCGGTAGTTCGCACCGCCAACGCCACCAGCATCGAGGGCATTTCCTCGGCACGCTCCTACTTCTGGTCGGTCGTCTGGGAGCAGGTAAAGAACTCGCCCTGGATTGGCCACGGGGCCGACGCCTACCAGTACATTCAGCCCCGCCTGCACGGCGCGCAGCCCCACAACGTCGTCCTCCAGTGGCTTTATGA
>CAMBUJ010000009.1 GCA_945871005.1 Opitutus sp. GAS368
CGTCCTTAGCACCGGAGTGACTGCGCCCGATGAATTGGCCAAACATACGCTCGCGTTGTTAGAAACGCGCTTGAGCACAGTCAGTCGGGTGGCACCTGCATTTGCGCTGGCGCTTCGTGCCTACCGTGAAGCCCAAGTCAAAGGCGACAATGCGCTGTGCGATGGCCTAATCGCCTGGCTCGGGGGGCAGCCCAATATCGCGGCGGAAATCAAACGGGCCGCCAGTTTGAAGGGTGACGTAGATCACTTCGCTGCCCTCGGATTCACTCAAGGACTTCTGACGGTGCTACGGGACTCCGGCCGCCCTGGCTTGGTGCTGGTGCTTGATGAAGTGGAGACACTCCAACGGGTGAGAAGCGATGTGCGGGAGAAAGCGCTCAATGCGCTGCGCCAATTGATCGACGAAGTAGATGCCGGACGATTCCCCGGACTTTACCTGCTGATCACTGGCACTCCGGCCTTTTTCGATGGAGCACAAGGCATCCAACGCCTGCCTCCGCTGGCGCAACGGCTCCACGTAGACTTTTCGGTCGACGCCCGCTTCGACAATCCCCGAGCGCCGCAACTCCGCCTTCGCGCCTTTGATCAAGCGCTACTCCAGGAGATCGGTCTGCGAGTTCGCTCCATTTACACCCAGAACGCGACTACGGCGGACCGGATCGATCGACTCGCGAATGACGCAGTGCTTTCACGTCTCGCGGACACACTGTGTGGTCAACTGGGTGGTAAAGTAGGCGTGGCCCCACGGCTCTACTTGAAAAAGTTGGTCGCCGAGGTGCTCGACCGCATTGATCAATTCCCCGATTTCGACCCGGCGCGTGACTACCAGTTCACACTCCAAAAACAGGAGATGACCACGACTGAACAAGCTGCGGCCGGGTATTCCTCGGTGGACGATATTCCCCTGGAGACGTGAGCCCGTTTGAGCGACTCCATCCCATCGTCCAGCACCATGTGGTAAACACACTTGGATGGAGGGAGCTGCGACCACTCCAAGAGGAGAGTATCGCCCCGGTCATGGACGGTGCGCACGCGCTTCTGTTGGCACCTACCGCCGGGGGGAAGACGGAGGCCGCCTTTTTGCCGCTGCTTTCTCGTATGACCAGCGAAAGCTGGAAGCCGCTTTCGGTTATCTACGTTTGCCCACTTAAGGCGCTGCTCAACAACCTGCACTCCCGCTTGGAGCGCTACTGCGCGTGGGCCGGGAGAACCTGCGCAGTTTGGCACGGGGACGTCCTTACGGCACAACGCAACCGGGTGTTGAAAGAGCTGCCGGATTGCCTGCTCACCACCCCCGAATCGCTCGAAGCGATGCTGATCTCCACCCGCGTGGAGCATCGCAATGTCTTCGCCAATGTGAGGGTCGTGGTTATCGACGAACTGCATGCGTTCGCAGGGGACGACCGGGGATGGCACCTGCTCGCCGTGCTGGAGAGGATTACCCGACTGGCGGGTCATGAGATTCAGCGCATTGGGTTATCAGCCACCGTGGGGAATCCGCAGGGACTGCTCGATTGGATGTCAGGTCACTGCGAAGGCCGCCGTGAACTCGTGGTGATCCGGCCGCCCGCAAATGCCCCCCAGCCAGAAGTGCAGGTGGACTTTGTGGGCCGCATCGAAAATGCCGCCCGTGTGATTGCGGCCCTGCACGCGGGTCAAAAACGCCTCGTGTTTTGCGACTCGCGCAACCGCGTGGAGCAACTCGCTCTTCACCTGCGGGCGGCCGGGATCGAAACCTATGTCTCCCATAGTTCATTAAGCGCAGATGAGCGAGGAAGGGCGGAGCTAGCCTTTGCCGAGGGCGGGAGCTGCGTGATTGTCGCTACCAGCACGCTGGAACTTGGCATCGACGTGGGCGACCTCGACCGCGTGATCCAGATAGACTCGCCGTCCACGGTGGCCTCGTTTCTCCAGCGCATTGGTCGCACGGGACGTAGACCCGGAACCTCACGCAACTGCCTATTCCTGGCACTGACGGAGGAATCGCTGCGCCAGAGTGTTTCCCTCGTGCGTCTGTGGCAGACGGGCTACGTCGAGCCGGTGCAACCGCCTCCACATCCGGTGCACCTGTTCACGCAGCAACTCATCGCGTTATTGCTTCAGGAGCGTGCGCTACCGAAGCACGACTGGCGGGAGTGGATCGGACGCCTGCCTCCATTTAAAGAGATCCCCGAGGATTCGTTAAACGCGATCCTGCGGCACCTGGTGGCGCAGGGCTACATCCATGAAGATCAGGATATGTGGATGATTGGACCGTTGGCGGAATCGGAGCTAGGACGCCGTCATTTCTCGGACCTGGTTTCCGTTTTCACGTCGCCGCCGCTGTTCGAGGTCTGGAATGGCCGACAACATGTCGGGAACGTCGAGGAAACCGCGCTCCAGCGTGAGGCCGACCAGCCCGCTATCATCTCACTCGGCGGACGAGCCTGGAAGGTGACGAATATTGACTGGAAAAAGCGCCGACTCGAAGTGGTGCCCGAACCCGGTGCCGCCAAAACACGCTGGCTAGGCACGGCCCGGTCGCTGCGCTACGAGCTATGTCAAATGACCTTAAGCGTGCTGAGTACGGACGAGGACTACGCCTTTTTATCAAAGCGTGCACGCACCAGCCTTGAAGCGGCGCGCAACGAATACGCCTGGGTAAGGCTGACGTCCCCATTACTACGGGTTCGTGAGAACAAGGTTATCGAGTGGTGGACGTTTGCCGGTCGCAGCGTGAACCAGTGGGTTTGCGATGTAGCGAGGGAGCACCTGTCCGTTCACGCCACAGGTGATGATCTGCGAGTGCGCTTCGAAGCCGGAATGGAGCGGGTTGAGGAGATGATCGCATTGATCCAAAAGCAGTCGGCCGCTACACCCACCGGTGAATCATTCGTCGCCAAGTTCTCAGACCTGCTCCCGGACAAGGAGCTGGCAGGCTTGATCAAATGCCGAGCGTATCGAGCCAGCGACGTGGGGCAGTTTGTCGATAAGCTCCGGGCAGTTAAGATCGAAAAATAGAGGGGTGACCTGCATACAGCCGTCAAGCAGGGCGGATTTTATGAGTAACAGGCAACCTGACGTTGTCCCTCAAAAGGCCGCTTCGACGGGTTGCGATGGCGGAATCAAAATCGATGAGGACATAAGTGGGTACAGTTGCGAGGGGCTTACCTCGAACGCGACCTACTCACCAAAGGCGATCCAGTACAGGCGCGGGCCGATTTGACCGCTGCCTTTGTCGCCGCCAACCCAACCACGAAAACCTACTACCAAATCGCGGCGGAAACCTATGCGGCTAAATTACTCGCTGATGCAGGTAATACGGGTGGGACGGTTAATCCCCCAGTTACAGATACTGGAACCACGCCAACGGGCACGATCGGGTCTGCAACCAATCCTTATACATCCATGGCGGCGCTCGTGCAAAATGCTGGGACCGCATCCTCCACTACTCTAGGCCAAACGGCCTATGTTGGGACCACAAAGTATAAAGTAACTCGACACAGTGGCGGACAAGGAACGGCGTCCTACTCATGGGACCCTATCCCATAAATCAATAAAAAGGCCCACCGTTAAAGGTGGGCCTTTTGCTTTCGCAGTAACCGAAACCTTACCAAGAGTAACCAACGCTCAAGGCAAAACTAGGACGAGTAGCCCCATCAAAGGCAAAGGTGTCAGTACCGCTATGGGTGACATAGGTATTACTCTCGACCTTAAGCAACTGAGCGGAAGCTGAAACATCCCATCCCTTACCTAGATCAGCCTTAACCCCAACGGTGCCACCGAAAGCCAATTTCCACTTTGAGGCACTGTCTGTGCCATACTGAGCAGGATTACCACCACCACCCAAATCATTAACAGTACTGGTGTAAGTCTCGCGAATGAACCCGACAGTAGGGCCTGCAAACACCGTATATTTCGCGGCCTTATCCAAGCTGTAATTAAAGCGATAATTCAGCAATACAGGGATCTGTTTGGACTCAGCAAGAAAATCGGAAATACCAACCTCTACATTTTTCTTACCCTCGAACTTGGTGTAACCCGTGGAAATACTGACCTCGTGAACCTTGTCGATGAGGACGCCAGCGGTGAGACCAGGCCCAACCTCGTAACCCTTGGGTGCGAAAGTCTCCTTGTAGCCGGTATTGGTGTAGGCGATTTCAGCGCGCAGGATAGGAGTCACGCGGGATTGAGCCTGAGCAGAGGCGATGCCGGTGAGGGCAGTTACGGTCGCGATGGCGATTAGGTATCTCATAGAGGGATTAGGTTGGTTAGCTGGATTTATCCTGATTCGAAACGTGTAAGTGCTACGAAAGTGTGCCCGTGGGGCACCTTTTAGCAGGGCAATCTGCTTAACTCACTGTGCTCTGCGAGCACATTTTGGAACGGGAACAGCCTCATTCTCCCCGCAATTTAATCGGCGCGTCACTTCGAACGATTCGCCAGAGAGCGCGTCCACGTATTTCTCAGGAGGACCTTTGCGGTAGAGTCGCACGCTACGGAGTTATTTTGACCCGCACGCAAATCGCAAAAATTGAGGCCGTTAAACGCCCGGTTTTCGACTACGAGCTGAACGCATTTGCAAAAGCCCTAAACGTGGAGATCGAGGAGTTGATTCACGCCAGCTGAGCGGAAGCCTCCAGTAATTGGTGGCCTGCTACAGCATTCAAGCAGGGCGGATTTTATGAGTACCGGTTAACTTGACGCGATCCACCAAATGACCGCTTCGCCGGGTTGCGGTGGCGGTATCAAAATCAATTAGGACATGAGTGGGTACAGTCGCATGGGGCTTACCTGCGCATATTGAGCATTGGGCGGACTAGAGTTACTGCGTGTGTCGATGGTATTCGACCCAGCGACGGAAATAGGGGTTATCAAAAACAACGCCTCGTTCGCCTCGAACCAAGATTTGGCTTTTTACCAAGTGTTTGATCGCGGTCGTGGCTGTCGACGCCGCGTTGATCCCAAACTTACGGAGGGCTGCCGCAGATGCAGGCCGAAGCCCGCCTGCGATGGCTCGTAACATGGCCCGTTGGGTTGCCAGTAGCGGACGCCATTGGTGCGTAAACGCCGAATCCAACTCCACGAGGGCGATCGCATCAAGCGCCCTGGCAACCACCTGGTCTGGCTCATGAATGCCGGCTCGCGTGAGATCGAAAACCGTCTTGGCGAGGCGGATTACATCTCCTTCACACGGTCCGGCGATTTTCACAATATCTTCGGCGTTGGAAAATTCCGTGACTCCACCCAACTTCGCCCGAGCTTCAATCCACTGGACTACAACATGGACTGGGCGTGGGCCGACCTCCACGAATTGGAGTTGCTTGAAAAAGGCGGCCGTCGGCGCAGTCATCACTTCCACGATGTGCTGCGGGCCGACGAAGATGTAGTTGAGGTTACGGTGCCCCTGCATGGCTCCGCGTAACCTCCATTCGATACGATCACCTCCTAGGGCCAGGACTTCTTGAAATTCATCCAAGCAGATTGTCCACACCTCGCCCCTTTCCGCTGCTTGATCGTTGAGGAGGCTGAGCGAGCCTTCCAAGGTCTGGCCGCCTTCATCCTGCCTTAACGCGCTTCCGATGAATACCCTACCGGCAGCCACCCCCGCATTAGGGAAGTAGTTAGCCGCCATCGCCACGGTACGCGACAGGTGCTCATCGGTCACCTCAGGGGCAGAGGCGAGAAGTTTTTTAGCGACCTCATTGAGATCAGCAGCCTTAGAAATATCACAGTACAGAAATGCCTGTTGAGCTTTCCGTCCGGCGAATTGAACAAGCGAGGTTTTCCCCATGCGCCGTCGGCCGAAAACGAGCAATCGGCGACTCGATTCGCCCATTAACTGGATAATCTTAGCCGCAAGGGCCTCGTGGCCGTCTAAGCACGTATCATCCGCAGTATAAGTGAATGGATTCGCGGTCATCGGTCTGGCGCTATAATTTCAGCCGACTTGATTACGCAAAGTAACCCTATCCACCATATGGCCGCTTTTCAGAATAGCCTCGCCAGCCTTTAAATCAATCAGGACGTGCTTCGGCACGGTTGCCAGCGGATTATCTCCGGCGGCATTGAGACAGATCGCCCGTCCACACTTCGCCTGCCATTTCGTCGCCGTATGGACGTGCCCACTGAGCACCAGTTTAGCCCGAGCACCCCAGGCAGGCGAAAGTGCGGCAAATAAGTCATCACTACCAAAGTCGATCGGTTGCCCACCGTCGTCGGAGCGCCCCAAGCCACACTCGCTCGGTGGCGCGTGGTGCAGCCAGACATCGGCCTCAACCACGTTAGGTCGCAAAAAGTCCACGGCTTCACTGCCCCACGGTAAACAGGCGATCGTCCAGTCGCCGAAAACGCCAACTCCGCCATCGACCGTCACGCCTGGCCGTGCGAGCGCCCGCAGCCAGTCGGCATTGTCATCAAGGACGATGTCATGATTGCCGCTACACAAGAAAAGGGGGAAATCGATGGCGCGCACCCAGGTGCCGATCCAATCGATTTGCCGCTTCAATGCACTGCTGGCTTGCTGGGCATCGGCGTCGACCAAATCACCCGAAATGGCCACGGCGCAGCCCGTTGCTCTGGCCTGCTTGGCGACCCAATAAAACCAGGTTTTATTACCGTGCAGATCGGAGAGGTGGAGTAGTTGGCTCATTCAGAGTAAGTCGGAAAATCAGTGCTGTGAAGAGTAAGGAGGGGGAACAAGTACGGGTGCTTTCGTTGGGGTGGCGGACCAACAGAGATAGGTGGTTTCGCGCTCTAAAGCCCCCTGGCGCTTGGTCGGTCAGGGGCGAAGGTGGTTTTGCCGAGTTGCTAAGTTGAGTGGGGGCAGGTGCCTCATCCATGGTTACGGTTTTGGTTATGGGCCGGGCATCGCTCATAATGGCCTCATTGCCCCTGCTGCCAGGCCTCGATGAATAGCCTCTGTTGGTCGTTCTCCGGGGTGGGGCGGAACGCCTCAATTTTGTCGCCGATGAGCGCGTGCATCTGGGCCACGGCCTGCGTCGGCGTGGCCAAACCATGACGCACCAGCCAGCAGCAGACTACAGTACCGGTTCGGCCCCGACCGCCCCAACAGTGAACGAAGCCCACGCCGCCACGTTGCAGGGTGGCGTCGATGTCATCGAGGATGGACTGCACTACGTCTGGAGTGGTGGTGGAGCCATCCACGATCGAATATCTGCGTCCCTCCACGCTCCGCCCCATCGCGGCGGCAGTTAATTTAGCATGCGACAGGTAATCGTAAAACGGAACCCCGTCGTGGTTGGTTTCCGTGGTGTACATCAGGTTAATGATGTCGGTGACTCCGACATCGAGCAGCGCCTGGATTTTCGCTTCGGAGGATTCACTGGTTCTGCCGGCCGGGTAGGCACCAGCCAAAAGCTTGCCGGGCACGACCCAGTAACTGCGTTGGTAAGGAGCGGGTTTCATGATTATATTATGCTTTATGGTGCGATTGATGGAAAATCATTTGGGCGCTACGTGACTTCATACTACCGTGCTTTAATCCTTGTGGTTAATTGGCTTGAAGTACGCGGATTCGGTTCGGTTTTCGTCGGGGCAATGCCATTCAGCTCGGCCCGTTTGGGTATCAATAATGATGTGCTGAGGAATCTTAGCGGTCAGGTCGCAACCTGGGTTGAGGCAGAGACTATCGCCGATATGTGCATGCCACTTCTTGGGTTCATGCACATGGCCACAGAGCACCAGTCGTGGCTTGTGCGCCCAGATCGCATCGCTGACTTCGGGGTCACCGTCGTCACGCAGCGAGTTCGGGGAAACAGCCAATACGGTTCCTGCGGGCGGGGCGTGGACCACCACGATGTCTGTGGCCGAGGGCCAAGTCCAAGGCACTGCTGCTCTGCCGCACCACGGCACCACCCCTATTGACAGTGGTCCCGACCAAAGTTGTTCGTCCACAATCAGGCCGGGGCGACTCAGTTCCCGTAGCCAAGCGCCACTGCGCGTTTGTGTACCCGTGCGGAGATCGGGCAAAACATCGTGGTTGCCCGAACACACAAGAAGCGGGCGTTTGGGCGAGCAGGGAAACGCCGCCAACTGTGCGCTCCACCGCTCGACCTGGGCAGGGGTTTTATCGAACTGATTAAGCATGTCACCCGCCAGGGCAATTGCATCATAATTAGCCGCTTGTGAGGAAAGCCAAGTGAACCAATCCAAGCGAAAGTGGAAATCCGCGACGTGGAGGATTTTCATGGAGGCGTTACTTATTGGTCGAGCAGCACCTGCAGTTTTAGGCGAAGGGGTTCACGTTCTGCACGGCCGTCGATCGACGAATAGGCGAGGTATTCGAGGAGGATTGATTTTAACTCCGCTGCTCGCCTGCCGGCGCTCATGAGAATCGCATCGCGCTCGGCCCCGTCTCCAGCGGCACGTAAGATCGCTTCAATTTCGGCCCGCACCGCAGGTGGTTGCTGGGCAAATAGTTCATTTTTGATCATGGGTGTGTACTCTAGGTATTTTGGGGTTCGGCACTTCGTTCGTTCTTTTCAGTATAGCACGCGATTGGTCGCATTTTTAAGATTTCTGACGGTTCGCGAATTTGGCGCTGGGGCCTTAGCTCCATCTCTAGTTTTGGGTGGTTCGGTAAGCGCTGCGAGACGCTCAAATAATGCCTAGCAGCGTTGGTAGAAGTTATGAGAACCGGCCTGGCTGGCTCGAAACCATTGCCCATTTCCCCCCGTCTCTAGCTACCTGCCATTCCCCCGATGGCATGAGGGCAATCCGGCCATTACGTAAAATGGCGCTACGTTACTTAACGTAATGGGTGGGTGGGCGGATCCAAGTGGACTGCCTCAGTTCTAACTTTCTACCCACTTCTAGCTACGTCTATCTGAAATCGAGTATAACTGAGTATAAGCTGCTATAATTTCACAAGCCACTGTTTAGTAATAGTTAATATCCACTTGTGGATCCATCGAGCAGATATCGAGGCACACTCGACTGGGCCTGTTCAGGGCGTTTTTCCGTATCAAGGAGATGCGGACATGGACGACCGCCCGCCGATTGGTGGATTGAGAATTCTGCCGCACCTGCGCGCCGTGGAGGCTAATGGCAGCCAGAATAAGACGATAGTTGCCACCCCTTACGGTATTTCGCCGGTTTATCCATGGCCGCCAGCTAGGTATCTGCTATGGATGGAGTGCGTTCAGTCGGGGGTCGAACTACGACTAGAGCCTACCCTTAAATCGACCGGCAGAAGAAATCGATTCGATACTCTCACCCTCAGGGAAATCAAATATTACCAATGGTTTAAGCCTCATGTCGGTCTTCTGATGGATTTCCGCCATCGAAATCTTAACCTGCCACTTATAAAAATTATCCATGAGTTCGTTTTCCGAAACATTAACCGATCCATCGGAGAGGACTTGATTTTTCAAGGTACGGTGAAGAACCACTCCAAGCATAAAAATCCCCCACAAGTAAGAGGAGGGACTGCCATCGTCTTTGTTGTGCGTCCAATGGCGAATAAACCGTTCAGGCAAATCATGTGTCGTCACATTTGGATTCGTTTTGATCCACTCTAGGCTTTCTTTAAAAAATAACGGTTCAGGATTTTTCATGCCGAAAATGTACGACTGAAAACGCTAAAAAGCACAAGGTAAAAACCATCTATAGATGGTGTCGAGTCTGGGTGATTGTCGGTAGAATGCAAGGGATGCCCAGTGAATTCAGCCTGTTACCCAAACAATTGGGACGTACCGTTCGACAACTCCGTGTTGAGGCAGGGCTGAGCCAGCAGGTATTGGCTGAAAAAGCCAATTTGGCACTCAATTTCGTGGGTGAAATCGAGCGAGGAGAGAAAAATGCCTCGCTGGAAACCACGCTACGTTTGGCCCGCGCACTAGGACTTTCAGGGGCCGAGCTATTGCAGCGTGTTGGGGTGTGACGTCATTTGGCCGCTAAGAGCGGTCAAGCCTTCTCCGCCCGCGCTGCAATGAATCGAGGCGTTTCTTTCAGACGGCCAGCCGATGAAGACCTGTAAAAACAGGAATTTGGAAAACCCAAGTCTGCGCCATGATCACCTTCGAACCGCCGTTACTCAAATTACGCTTTCGAATTCAACCGATCGATTTTTCCTAGGGCACGATCAATCGACACTTCATCCGAATTCTTCGGAAATTCGCCAGCCGCAGGCCGATGGACCATTTAAAACGAGTGGTCAGTGTGGCATGAAATTAATGGATCAGCTTTTACCGCTAAGGTAACCGGATTGATTCCTGCAAAATCGACACTGTAACCGCAGAGGAAATACATTAGCCGGCTCTTTTTCGGAAAGGGAAATGCGGGGGACCGAAGCATTGCCCACGGTATTTTCCGCTAGGGGCGGCGAATTGCTTCCATTTCTCCGTTATAGAAAAGAATATGCTTCCTGCCGTATTTTTCTCATGCGCCTTACCTATGGAGCGACTTTTCGAGATCGGGAGTGGAATTGATTCCGCAGAGCGTGGGAAATAGGTACAAACGACAAACCTGCGGTTAGGTTGCCAGTTGACGTGGCAACCAGCACCGAGGCCAAGTCTGGCCCCGTTTCGTTTCCAGGGCATGCCCGTTGCGTTCCTGCTGCGCCTGGCCGCCCGCCTGCGTGATGACCCGGTGCGCTATTACCCGACCTCGACGAAGTTCCCCGCGCTTACCTCGACTGCCAGTGCCCCTTCCTGCTCGAGACTCTCGTCGAGGCCGGCGCCTCAGGTGCCGCAAAAGGTGCGATACGCCTCCCCGCCTTGCGGGCCCGGTTCCCGCGCCGCTGGGTCCGCGCCGGCGTAGTCGTAGGGCGAGGACAAGTCTGCCAGCAGTCGCGTCATCACGCTCAAGTCGCCGCGTTCGGCCGCGTTCAGCGCGGCTTCCACCCGGTGGTTGCGCGCAATCACCGCCGGGCTGTTCGCCTGACGCAGTCGCAGCGATTCGGCCTCGGTTTGCTCCTGCCGTGCCAGTCGCTGCCGCCACCGGGCCATCCACGAGGTCAACTCCGCATCGTCGCCGGCCCCGGTGATGGGGCCGCAACCCGCGGCGGTGGCCTCGGCTAGCGCGGCAAAGGTGTTGGTATAATCCGCCTTCGTGGTCTGCATCCACAGCAGCAGCGATTCCGCCAACGCGGCGTCTTCCGGCTCGGCGTTGAACAGTCCCAACTTGCCGCGCATCCCCGCCAACCAGTGGTGTTGATAGAGCTCGGCGAACTCGCCCAGCGCCGCCTGCGCCAGCGCCACCGCGCGCTCCTCCTCCGGGTGCAGTAGCGGCAGTACGGCCTCGGCCAGCCGGGACAGGTTCCACTGGGTGATCTTCGGCTGGTTGCCATACGCGTAGCGCCCGTGCCGGTCGATCGAACTGAACACCGTGGCCGGGTCATAGGCGTCCATAAATGCGCAGGGGCCGTAGTCGATCGTCTCGCCGGAAAGCGCCACGTTGTCGGTGTTGAGCACGCCGTGGACAAACCCCACCAGCATCCAACGCGCCACCAACGCGGCCTGGCGCGCCACCACCGCGTTGAGCAGGGCGAGCGCCGGATTCGGCGACCCCGCTTTTTCCGGATAATGCCGCTGAAGCGTGTAATCGACCAGTGCGCCCAGCTCCGCGAGGTCGCCGCGCGCCGCCGCCCCCGCCACGGTGCCCACGCGCAGGTGGCTGGCCGCCACCCGGGTGAGGACCGCGCCGGGACGAGCCTCGTTCCGCCAGACCGGTTCGCCGGTGGCGGCCACCGCAAGGCTGCGAGTGGTCGGGATGCCCAGAGCGGCCATTGCTTCACTGATGATGTATTCGCGTAACATCGGGCCGAGCGCCGCCCGCCCATCACCGCGCCGCGAATACGGCGTCGGCCCCGCGCCCTTGAGCTGAATGTCCCAGCGCGCCCCGGCCGGACTGAGCTGTTCACCGAGAAGGATGGCGCGCCCGTCGCCCAGGGTGGTGAAGTGGCCGTATTGGTGCCCCGAATAAGTCTGGGCCAGCGGCTGTGCCCCCGGCGGCAGCTGATTGCCCGCAAAGATCGCTGCGCCGTCTGCTCCCGCCAGCGCGACCGCATCCAGACCCAGCTCAAGGGCGAGGCGTTGGTTGAAGGCGACGAGCTGGGGCGCGCGTACGGGGCTGGGCAACACTTCGGCCCATAACCCGGCCGGCAGTCGCGCATACGAGTGATCCAGGCGCCAACCGCCGGGGGTTGCCGGCGTGCGCTGAGCGTCCGCAGGCGAACCCTCGCGAGAACCTGCCCCGGCGTGGAAATCGTTTTGAGCCATGCGTGAGCCTCACTCGGAGGTTCACGGACGTCGAGAGGCGCATTGGGGGAATCGAGGAACGGCGGGTGGAGCCGAGCTGGAGCTCCGCGGTCCGGCCGGAGCGCCGAGATTCAGCGCAGTTGGGTTTTCTCACTTCTTGCCATTTTCCCCCGCGAACCGTTGTTTGCCTGCTTTCCACGCCATGAACGACGCCGCCTCAGAACCCACCGCCTCCGCCCGCTCCGAACCCGGAGAGGTCGGTCTCGTGGAGCCGCGCGACTTCGTTTCCCCCGCGCCGTTCACTTTTGATAACGGCCTGTCCATTCCTGGGTTCACCCTGCGCTACGAGACCTACGGGCGGCTCAACGCCACCGGCGACAACGCCGTGCTCGTCTGCCACGCCCTCTCCGGCGACCACCACTGCGCGGGCATTCACTCTCTCACCGACAAAAAACCCGGCTGGTGGAACAACCTGATCGGCCCGGGCAAGGCGGTTGATACCAACAAGTTTTTTGTCCTCTGCGCCAATGTCCTCGGCGGCTGCCAGGGCTCGACCGGCCCGTCCTCGATCGATCCGCGCACAGGCCAGGCCTACGGGATCACCTTCCCCGCAGTCACCATCCGCGACATGGTGCGCACCCAGAAGCGCTGGCTCGACTCACTCGGAGTGCGCAGTCTCTACGGGGTGATCGGCGGCTCGATGGGCGGCATGCAGGTGCTGCAATGGAGCCTTGAATACCCCGCCTTTGTGCAACGTGCCCTGGCCATGGCCACCACCGCGCGCGAGGGGGCGCAGGCCATTGCCTTCAACGAGGTCGGCCGCCAAGCGATCCTCCAGGATCCCGAGTGGAACCACGGTTATTACCCCAAGGGCGGCGGCCCGCGCGTCGGCCTGGCCATCGCACGCATGATGGCTCACATCACCTACCTTTCCGACGCGTCGATGGATCGCAAATTCGGCCGCAAGGCGGTGGCCGCTCATCACAAGACCGCTCCAGGCACCCTCGCGACCGGCGCCGCCAGCGCGCCCCTCGGGGCCAACGAGGCCTCGAGCCTGTCGATGGAGGGCGTCGATCCGGTCGCGCCCGCGGCCACCTTTGACGTGCGTTTCGAGGTGGAGAGTTACCTGCGTTATCAGGGGCAGAGTTTTATTAACCGCTTCGACGCCAATTCGTACCTCTACATCACGCGCGCCCTCGACCAGTTCGACTTGGCCGCCACCCACGGCTCGCTGGAAAAAGCCTTCGCCGGGGTGCAGGCCGCGACGTTGGTGGTGGGCTTCACCAGCGACTGGCTGTTCCCGCCCGAGCAGAACCGCGCCATCGCCCTGGCCCTGCTGCGCGCCGGCAAACGCGTCAGCTACGCCGAACTCGCCACCGACCTCGGCCACGATTCCTTCCTGCTCGAGTCCCCGCAGATTTACGATCTGGTGCGCGGGTTTTTGAACTGATCCCGTGCCTACGCCCGCCGCCCTCCCGCCCATGTCCCGCCAATCCCACCTCAAGCGCACGGTCGATATGCAGATCATCGCCGACTGGGTCGAACCCGGCTCTCGCGTGCTCGATCTGGGCTGTGGGCGCGGCGTGCTTTTGGAATACCTCGTGCACAGCAAACAGGTGCATGCGGTCGGGGTGGACCTCGATTTTGATAAAATCTCGGCCTGCGTGCGCCGCGGCCTGACCGCCTATCAAGGCGACATGATGGCGCTGATGCGCGCTCTGCCGGAGAACCACTTCGACCGGGTGATTTGTTCGCGCACACTCGAGGAGTTGCCCGACCCCGGCGCGATCATCGAGCAGGCGCTGCGCATTGGGCGCACGGTGACGGTGGGTTTTGTGAACCACGGGTATTGGAAAAACCGTACGGCGGCGTTTTTTAGCGGCCGCAAGCCCCGCAACTCCGTGTACACCACCGCGTGGTACGAGAGCCGCCCGAGCAACCCGGCGTCGATCGCCGACTTCGAGGATTTTTGCGCGCTGCGCGAGCTGAGGATCGCCCGCCGGGCCCACTTGCATGGCGATTGGAAAACCACCTGCCGCTTTGCGCCCAATTTGTTCGCCGGCTACGCGCTCTACGACCTGACGCGCTGAGCGCGGGGTGAGGGGGAGGGGACCGGGAGGAGCCGAGCTGGAGCTCCGCGGTCCGGGCGGAGCGCCGAGCTCCAGCTCGGCATGGGGAATCGAAACCGAGAACGAGTAGGAGTAAGAGAACGAGAACGATTACGGCGGGAGGGACTTAACGACCCGTCACGCCACCCGTTGCAGCAGTAAGCGGCGGACCCCCTCGATCGGCGACTCGGTGAGCGGGCGCAGTTGCAACGAACTGCGGGAGCTGAGCACAGACCGCACGGCGGCATGGGTGAGGATGGGGCCAGTCACGCCGGTGGGCAGCAGATCGCGGTGCCAGCCGGGAAAGAGTTTGGTGATCACGTCCTCGGCGATTTGCAGCAGCGCGGTCACCGACTCGGTGACGATCAGGTGGGCGGCATGGTCCCCTTCGGCGGCCAGGCGCAAGAGCGCGGGGGCGAGGGCTGCGATTTGTTTGTTGGGTTCGGCGTGCTGATAGAAGTGCCGGGTGATTTCAGCCGCGTCGGTCAGTCCGGTGTGGTCGCGCACCAGGGTCGAAAGCCGCGTGGTGAGCTGCCAACCTTGTAACTCCAAAATTGCTTTGGAGATGGTCCGGCGCCCGAGGTCGTAGCCGCTGCCCGGATCGCCAAAGCGCCAGCCGGTACCGCCCGCATAGTGGTAGGAACCGTCGGGGGCTTGTGCCGCCACGAACGAGCCGGTTCCAGCGTGAAGAACCACCCCGGGCCGGCCGCCGGTGGCCAGGGCGAGTACGGGGCGAGAATCATCGACTGCACTGACCGGGCCAAAGCGGCCGTCGGCTTCGAGGGTAGCGGCGGTCTCCCGCCAAAAGGCGGGTGCGCCCGACATGCAGAGCAGCGTGCGGCTAACCGGGTGGTGGCCGGCGATGCGGGCCAGCGCGGTGGCCAAGGTGTGGCGGGCGGAATCGGGGCCGGCCACGCTCGGGTTACAGCCGCCGGCGAGGTGGCGGTCGACGAGTTCGCCCTGATCGTCGATCAGGATGAGCTCCGTTTTGGTGCCGCCGCCATCAACGCCGATTTTCATGGGAGGAACAGAGGGTTTCCCACGAAAAACACGAATGACACGAAAAGAAAACCGCTGGAAATCAGAGCGGAATCCGAATCCGGTTTCGTGTCATTCGTGTGTTTCGTGGGAAAAAGGGTGGGGTCTCCGTCCGTGCGCCTTACCCGATTAACTTGCTCAGGCGGGTGCGGTAGGTCTGGGCCAGAGCGATGTTGGCCTCCATGCCGCCGGGGATGTTTTGGCTGGTCACCAGGGGCAGCGGGTGGCCGTTGCTCACCAGCCAGTCGATCACCTCGAGGGTGAGCAGGTTAAGCAGGGTAGCGCCGATCAGCGTCGAGGTGGGGCCGGCGAAACGCCCGGGGGTGACCTCAGTGATGGCGTCGCCGGTCACCCCGAGGTTGTCCAAGGTGTAGTCGGCGATGGCGTGGAGGTTCTGGCCGCCGGGGTGGACGGTTTTCGCGGTGCTGCTCATGGCCAGCGAGGTGAGCGCGATGACGTGCAGGCCCTTCTTTTTGGCGAAGAGGGCGACCTCGATGGGCGAGGCGTTTTTGCCGGAGTTGGAGATGACGACGATGGTTTCGCCGGGCAGCAGTTGGTAGTGGTGGTCGTAGCGTTCGGCCAGACGTGAGCCGTAGCCGACTACGTTTTCGGAAAATCCGTAGCCCGGGTCGATCATGCCGGTGACGGGCATGAGGCCGCCGGCCCGGCCGATGATCTCGCGGCCGATCAGCTCGGAGTGGCCGCTGCCGAAGGTGTGGAGCACCCCGCCGGCGGCGATCGACGCGCCGATGAGCGGGGCGACGGCGCGGATGACCGGCAGGTTTTTCTCGCGGGCGGCGGCGAGCATGGCAGTTGCGGTGATGAAGTAGGTGTCGGCGAGGGACATAAAATGGGAATGAGCTGGGAGCTGTGAGCTGGGAGCTGGGAGCTAGGAGCTGGGAGGTCAAAGCTAGGGGTTCGAAGCTCGAAGCTCGAAGCTCCTAGCTCATAGCTCATAGTTCACCGCTCATCAGTAGAAGAAGGTTAGGCTGAGCGAGCCGAAGACAGAGAGGTGGTCTTGGCCGTCGAACTCGCGGGTGCGGTAGGCTTGGGCGTAGGTGAGCTGCCAGTGGGTGGTGCCGCAGCTGGCCCCGGCGTAGAAGTCGGCCACAAAGTTTTTTTTGTCGACCGAGGCGCTGTCGCCAAACGTGTTGCCGTCGAGAGTGATGTCGCGGGCCACCGCGCGCCCGTCAGTGGCGGCAAAAAGCAGGAAGTTAAAGGGCGCACGTCGCGGGCCGTTGGAGTCGCCGGAGGGGCGAATCAGGTTGCTGCCAAAGTCGGAGGGCAGGCACCAGCCGAAGCGGGCCTCGCCGCCGGCATTCGCGTAGGTGAAGACGTTGCCCGCACTCAGCCCGGCATGGGGAATTACGTCAGCACCCCAACCGGTGCGCGCCCCGGCGGTGGCGAAACGGTATTTGCGCTCATAGACGAAATTCAGGCCCGGCTCGTGCCCGATTTGGTTATCCCAACCTTCGGCGTGAGCGACATGGATGATGTCGTGGAAGCCGTTTTGCGTCTCGCGACCAAGTGCGGCAGGCCCGACCACCCCGCCGTTGATCTCAAACACATCGAGCCGCTCGGCGACTCCGGAGGCGGCGGTGGGATGGTAAATGTGGAAGGCGATCCCGCCGTACAGCCAGGCCGCGTAGGGGCGGTCGTCGGGCAGGGCGGCGGAGGTGGCGGTGTTCGACGGGGTGTACAGGTTTTGCCCGAGGGTCAGGCCGACTTTGTAGGATTGCTCCGGCTGCACCAGACCGCCGAGCAGGCGGGAGAGCCCGCGCACCGGATCGGGGACCGACTCGTCGGTGAAACTGCGCAGGTCGGTGGAGAGCAGGGAGAGCTTCAGCCCGTTGGTGTAATGCTCGTCGGTGCCGCCGAGGTATTTGTCGTTCTCGGTGTAAACCGAGACGGAGCCGAAGCGCAGGGGTGTGTGCTCAACGGGTATCGTGGCGGCGGGTACGGAGTCGGTGCCAGCCGGGGAGTCGGGGGCAGCGGCGCGGGAGGTCAGGGGAGCCAGCAGGAGCAGGCAGGCGAACCACGTTCTCATGGAGAGGGGAGGCGGAATCAGGCTTCCCAGCGGCCGTAGATGCCGCAGGGGAGGACCTTGCCGTCGGCTTTGATCGGCAGGCCGACTTCGCCACCGGTGATGGTGCCGCCGCGCGCCGCCATCAGTTCGGTGAGCAGGTTAACGACAACCGTGGGCGAAAGCCGGGCGGTGTAGGCGTTGATCAAGAGGAAGAGCGGTTTGGGAGTAAGCAGCTCGCGGCACTCCTGCAGCAGCGGCCAAAGGTGCTCCTCGAGCTTCCACATTTCGCCGGTGGCGCCGCGCCCGTAGGTGGGCGGGTCCATGATGACCGCGTCGTAGCGTTTGCCACGTTTGAGCTCGCGGCGCACGAACTTGAGGCAGTCGTCGGCGATGAAACGGATGGGGGCGTCGGCTAGGCCGCAGAGCGCGGCGTTTTCCTTGCACCATTTAACCATGCCCTCGGCGGCGTCGATGTGGGTGACACTGGCGCCGGCTTTGGCGGCGGCGCAGGTGGCCGCACCGGTGTAACCGAACAAGTTGAGTACGTTGACCTCGCGGCCGGTGGCGCGGGCGGCTTTGATTTTGGCGCTAAACCACTCCCAGTTGACGGCCTGCTCGGGGAACAGACCGGTGTGTTTAAACGAGGTCGGGTGGATGCGGAAGGTGAGGCCGAGCGACTGGTATTTGATGTTCCAGGAGTCGGGCAGGGGCTTGCGGTTTTCCCAGCGGCCGCCGCCCTTCTCGCTGCGGTGGTAAAAGCCGTCCCACTTGGTCCACTCGGGGCCGCCGTGTTTGGGCCAGATGATCTGCGGGTCAGGGCGGGCCAAAACAACGTCGCCCCAGCGCTCCTGCTTCATGCCGTCACCGCAATCGAGCAATTGGTAGTCCTGCCAGCGGTCGGCAAGGATGAGCGAGGGGCGGTGGGCGGTATCGGCGGGCATTCTGCGGCGAACCAAAGCACCCGCCCGCAGTCTGTCGAGCGCCTTTCCCGTGGCCAGGCCCACTCAGCCACGCCCGAGGCGTGAACATTTGACGACCGCACACGGGTTTGCCTAATAGGCCGTGTCGCATGAATAACCGATTCCCTTACCTGCACTGGTTTGGCGTCCTGGCGCTCTTCGCGGTGGTGGTGGCCACGGGGCGCGCCGATGTGATCGAAACGAAAAGCGGGGCCCGCTTGGTCGGTACGATCACCAAGATTGAGGGCTCGTCGGTGTTCCTGAGCACGAATTACGCGGGCACCCTGACGGTTAAAAAATCCGAGGTGGTCAGCCTGCAAACTGATCAGGTGCGCTTTGTGCATCTGGCCGGGGGGCAGGTCATCGCGGGCACGGTCGAGCCGTCCGCCGCCGGTCTGGTGAAGGTGGTCGGCGCGGAGGGTCCGGTGGACGCGCCGATCAGCCAGATTGCCGAGCTGTGGGCGCCCAGCGCCAAGGATGTGAAGAAACCGCAGTGGCACTACGAGGCGGCGGGTGACGTGGCCGGCAAGTCGGGTAACCGCGAACAGTTCAGCTCGGTGCTGAGCGCGCGCGCCAAACGTGTCGGGGTGCACGATACCCTGCAGTTTTATTCGGCCTACCGCCTGCAGACGGCCAACCAGGTCACCTCGGCCGACCAGTTTAAAATTGGGTTCGACTACGCCAACAACTACGCGGGTCGCAAGTCCTGGTACGTGCGCGACGAAAGCGGCTTCGACCGGGTCAAAGCAATCGAGCTCTACAGCGTGGCCGGCGGCGGCGCCGGCTACGACCTGGTAAAGAACAAGCGCCAGCTCCTCACCGGGCGCGCCGGCTTGTCGTTTCGTTCCGAAGCCTACGAAGATCCCAATACCCCCTCGATCAAAAGCTTCGGTTTGGACTTGGGCCTGCACCATGTCCTCAACTTCAGTGATGCCAAGTGGGTTAACGATCTGACCTTCGTGCCGGCCTTCAGTGATTTTACCAACTACCACCTCGTGCAGGAGTCCTACTACGAGATGCCCTTGTCCATGGTGGGGTGGAAGCTGCGCCTTGGGGTGGCCAACGACTACAACAGCCTGCCGGGCGCGAACGTGAAGAAGCTCGATACGACCTACTTCACCCGCTTCGTGCTGAGCTGGCAGTAGGCGGCCTACCCGCCGACGCCCGTCCGGCCAACTGCCGCGCCCCGGGCCGGCAGAAAGAGGTTTTCAAGCGCCCCGCGCTCGGGTCCAGTGGGGGCCATGCTGTCCAAACCCATTCCCGGCTCCACCGGCGCGGTGCTCACCTGCCTGCCTTCGCCCTACCTGCCCCATCCGGCGACCGGCCTGCTCTACCTGCCGCGTTTCCTCGCCAAGTGCGCCTACGTGAAAACCCATGGCGCACTCCCTCCCAGTTACGCCAAAAACTACAAGCGCGGGCTCGACCGGTTTTTGTGCATGCACCTTGGCATCGAGCCGGCAGCTGTGGAGAAAATCGTCCATGCCGCGACTTCCGCCGCCGAGATCGAGGAGGGACTGCTGGCGCTCTTGCCGGCCGACGTGCGCGCGGTGAAATGGAACCGCGAACTGGTGCAGAAGGGCCTGACCCCGGCCGGGCGTGAATTCCTCAAGGAGGCGCTCACCGCGATGGGTTGCGCCGATCGCGCCGAACAGATCATCAGTGTGCCGGACCTGATCGACTTCGACGAAGGCCGCATCGATTAAGCGCGGCCGAGCCACCGATTGCTTTACGCCCGCCGATCCTCTTGTTTTCCCTGCATCATGATTAAAGGACAGAAAGTCGTCTGCACCAACGATAGCTTCCCGGCGGTCATTCGCGCCATCTACAAGCAACTCCCGGTCAAGGGGTCGACCTACACCATTCGCGAGGTTTTTCTTGGCCGCGAAAAGGTCGTGAAGGGCGGCGACAGCGCCACCGTCGGCCTGCTGCTCACCGAGCTGGTCAACCCGACCGATCCCTTCCACGCCGGCCAGCAGGAGCTGGGCTTTTCCTCGGAGCGCTTTGCCCCGTTAGAGCAGGTTCCCGAGGAGCACGCCGAGGAGTTGGAGGCGGTCGGTGCGGGCAACGACAAGGGCGGCGGCGGCTACTGGATGGATTGAGCTGCCCCGCTTCTGGCTTGGAGCCGAAGCCGTCGGGGTGGCGGCCGCGCCGCGCTCCGACTCGATCCGATCGGCCGTTGCAGGCACAAAAAAAGCCGCCCGAAAACGGGCGGCTTTTTTCCTTAAAAAGGCAACGAACCGGGCTCGTTACTTCTTCTTGGCAACGGCCTTCTTGGCGACGACAGCCTTCTTAGCAACGACGGCCTTCTTGGCGGCGACGGGCTTCTTGGCAGCGACGGCCTTCTTAGCGACGACGGCCTTCTTGGCAGCGACGGGCTTCTTGGCAGCGACAACTTTCTTAACGGTCTTGGTGGCTTTGGCCATGGGATGTTCCTGTATGGATTTTAGGTTCTGGTAGGACGCCCGAAAGTGGTTTCGGGCGTTTGGCGCACTATGCGCCGCGCGTGGCCAGCATCAGTGGGTGTTTTATAAATGCAAGTGTCCAGTGAGCGAAATCACGTGATTTTACGCATTAATTGCGCCGTTTTTTGGCCTGCATCCGATTTCCTGATACGCCCTGTTTGGCTCCTGGTGAAACCCGAAGAAGGCGAAGCGGAGGCCTGGCCAGCATCTCTCGATGGCTGTCCGAGCCGCGCGCTTGAAACCGGGTTTTATCTAGGTGAAACCCGGTTTCGGCAGGGGCTAGCCGGTGGCGATCAGCGGTATTCGAGCCAGTCGGTTTCCGTGTATTGTTCGGCCAAGCCGTCCAGTTCGCCCTCGGCAAAATCGGGCCAGGGGCAGGCCACGGCCTCGGCCCCGAGCGTTGCGGCCAGACGCGCCGTGAAGTCCGTGGCAAAGCGCTCCCAGTTGACCGCGCCGGTGGTGGTTTTGGCGATGCTGCCCTGAAACAGGAGCCCGTGTTTGCTGCGTTTCTGCGCGGCGCCAGCGACTTTGGCGCCGGTTGTTGCGTGCAACACGTCGTAGAGTTCGGGGCGGATGAAGCAGACGCTCGGCGCGGATGCGGGGGTGTCGGCACAGGCGCTTTCACAGCGCTCCTTGAGCACGACCGGCAGACCTTGAGCTTGCAGAGCGGCCACCAGATCGGCGTGCACCTGACGGTAGCTTTCGGTGGCGCGGGCGTCGTAGAGGGCGTGGCCGCGCGGGATCACCAGGGCGAAGGTCCAGTCGTCGCGGTGGTCGACCACGCCGCCGCCGGTGGGGCGGCGGGTGAGGTCGAGGTGTTCGCCCGGAGCGAGCAAGTTGAGTTGCTCGCGCACGTAGGCGATTTTTTGGCCGAAGCCGAAAGTGAAGGCCGGCCGGCGCCAGTCGTAATGGCGGAATCGCGCGCAGGCCGGCTCGGGGTAGCGCTGGAGCAGAAGGAAGTCGGACGCCATGTTTTCAGCGGCGCCGGCGGTGCGTTCAGGAAGGAGGTCGAGCTGCATGGTTTTTTGGAAATAGTCCTCTTTTGAAGAGAAGGGAGCCGAGCTGGAGCTCCGCGGTCCGTGGGGAGCGCGGAGCTCCAGCTCCTCTTCGGCGCTTAGGATCGAGAACGAGGACGGGGCCGATTACACGCTGAAGTACCATGCGCGGCAGGCGGGCGGGATGATGAACTGGTCGAGTTGCGCGGCAAAGGTCTCGAGCGGGGTTTTGACGACGCCGGCCAGCGGCTTGAGGTCCAGGCCGAGGCGGGCGGGGCGCTTCGAGGCGGCGCGCGGATCGCCGGCGCGGGTGATCGCGGCGAGCGGCGCGGCGCTGTCACTTAACTTGAAGTGCGTGCGGATACGGCGGGCGATTTCGTGGCGGGACAGCAGTTCCGCTCCCGCCCAGTGAAACACCCCGCGCACGTCGTTGCGCTCAAGGAGTTCAACCATGAGTTCGGCAAGGTTGCCGGCGGTGCACGGTTGGCGGAATTCGTCGGTGTAGACTTGAGGGGTTTGGCCGGCCGCCCAGGCGGCGAACAGGCGCTCGTGAATGCTGCGCTGCGCGCCGAGGCTGTTGCCGCTGAGCAGGGGGACGCGAAGCGTGATCGCCAGTGCGGGGGCGGCGGCCAGCACGAGCCGCTCGCTCTCCGCCTTTTGACGGGCGTAGAGGTTGATCGGTTTAACCGGGCTTTTGACCGTGTACGCTTCGGCGCTGGTGCCGTCAAAAACCTGCTCCGAGGAGAGGTGGATGAGCTTGGCGCTGAGGTGGTGGGCGAGGCGGGCGAGCTGCTCGGGCAGGGCCACGTTGAGGGCCTGGGCGCGGGCGGGGTCGGCATCACACTGGCCGGGTTCGGCAACGGCCGCGCAGTTGACGATCGCCTCGGGAAACGTTTCCAGCACGACGGCGGTGAGGGCGGCCTCGTTGGTGAGATCGAGCGGGCGTTTCTCGGCCAGGCCGGGCACGTTGCCGGTGTAGGCGCCGACCAAGCCGATGACGTGGTGGCCGCGGCGGGTGGCGGCCTGGGCGAAGGCGCTGCCGACGAGGCCGGAGGCGCCGGTGAGGAGGATTTTCATGAGCGGAAGCGGGAGGCGCGAGGGGGTGTGGTGGGGCGAAGCAGGCGGGCGCGGCTAACTTCCAAACGTATTCAGGGAGCGAGTCGTTCGATGATCCAATCGGCCCCGGCGGCATCACGGCGATAGCGTAGCCGGTCATGTAGGCGACTGCGCCGGCCCTGCCAGAACTCGATGCTCATCGGGGTGAGGCGATAGCCGCCCCAACCGGGTGGAAGGGGGATCTCGGCGCCGGCATGGGTTTTCTCCAAGGCCTTGAGCGCTTCCTCCAAGGTGGCCCGGCCGGGGATGATCGCGCTCTGCTGCGACACCCACGCCCCGAGCTGGCTGGCCCGCGGACGGCTGTGGAAATACGCCGCACTTTCCTCGCGGCTGACCTGCATCAGCTCGCCCTCGACGATCACCTGGCGCTCCAGCGCAAGCCAGGGAAACAGCAGGGTGGCGCGGGGGTTGGTGGCCAGCTCGCGACCTTTGCGGCTCTCGTAGTTACTGAAAAAAACGAACCCGCGCCCATCCAGTCCCTTGAGCAAAACGGTGCGGGCCGAGGGCCGACCGTCGCGCGTCGAGGTGGCCAGCGTCATGGCATTCGGCTCGATAACCTTGGCAGCCTGCGCCTCTTGAAACCACTGTTCGAACTGGCGGATGGGGTCGCGGGCGAGGTCTTTTTCCTGCAAGCCCGACAAGCTGTAGTCTATGCGAAGATCGGCGAGAGACATGATTTAGGGGGAGACGATGCGCGCCCCGCACTCCCTGTCAAAAATCATCGGGTGAGTTCTTGAATCTCCGCGGCCCAAGCCGGGAAACGCGCCGTCAACTCGGCGCGGTCGCCGAGGACAAATTCCCGTTCGTCCCAGCCAGGCGACATCGTGCAGCCGACCAAGGCCCAGCGCCCGCCGGGGGCCAAGCGGGCGCCTTGCCAGAGGCCACCGGCCACCACCCATTGCGGCAACTGGCCCTCGAGCACCGCCGAGCCGAGGAGGGTTTTGGTACCTTTGCCGGTGGACGGATCGAGTCCGAGGTGCTCGACCGGATCGCCCGCATAAAAGTGCCACAGCTCGTCGGTGCGCAGCGCGTGGAGGGCGGAAAAGCCCTCGGGGGTGAGCAGAAAATAAATCGCCGAACCCGCCGCACGCCCGCCCGGCAAGGTGGCGGTGCTGTGGTAGGTGGAGCGGAAAAAGCCTCCCTCGTTGGGGAGCGGTTCGAGCTGGAGCGCCGCGATGATCGCCGCGGCGCTGGGGTGGGGGAGTTGGTTCGTCACAGGGGGAGCCGGGTTGCGTCGGATCGCCGGTGGCCTCAGCCCAACAGTGCGCGAAGCGCCTCAGGGGAATCGACCGGCGCCTGGCAGGTGAAGCGCTCGCAGACATAGGCCAACGCGCGCCCGTCTTCGGCCGGTTTCATCGCGGTCAACCAGGGCGCGCGCTTCGCCAGCCAGCGTCCGGCCGGATCGTCGCCGGGCACGGCCAGGACCACCCGGCGGGGTCCGATTTTCTCAACCAAGACCGTGGCCAACGCGCCGAACTCGCTCGTGCGCCGGTCGCCCGCCAGCACCACCTGGCGGGGCTGCTCGAGTGCGCGTTCGATCGCGCAGAGCAGCTCCGGCAAGGCGTGCGGCGCCTCAGACCATTGGGCGCGCAGCGACTCGATCGTCGCCAGGGCCCGCTGGCGCAGCGCGTCGTCGTGAAACAGCGCGGCCATCCGCAGCAGGTTGCCCGCCGCCACCGAGTTGGGCGAGGGTTCGGCCCCGTCGTAATCTTCCTTTAACCGCAGCACGATACTGGCGTCATCGGCGCGCGAGTTAAAATACCCGCCGTATTCAGGATCCCAAAACAGCGCGTCCATGACCTGCTGCAAGGCCTCGGCCCAATGCAACCAGCGCGCATCGAAGGTCGCTTCGTAGAGGTCGAGCAGGCCGGCGATCAGGTAGGCGTAATCCTCGGCGAACGCCTCGTTGGCGCCGCGCCCTTCGCGGTAGTTGCGATATAAAATTCCGCGGCTCGCGTCGTAGAGCTCGCGCTCGATGAACTCGGCGGCGCGCACCGCCGCCATGCAGTAGGTGCCGCCCACCTCGGACAGGCAGCCGGCGGCCGACACCGAGGCGCGGGCCAGTGCCGAAATCATCAGGCCGTTCCAGGCGGTGATGATCTTGTCGTCGAGCTGCGGGCGGGGCCGCTCCGCGCGGACGCGGCGCAGTTTGACAAACGCCGCCGCCAGCCGCTCGGCGGTGTCGGCCGGGGCGAGTTGGTGGAGTTGCGCGGTTTCCACCAGCGGGCGCCGCTGCATCAGGATGTTTTTTCCGGTGAACTCGTTCTGCGGATCGAGGGCGAGGGGCACGTTGCCCGCCGCCTCGATGCCGTAATGGTCACAGACGAGCGCGGCGTCGGCCGCCGGCAGCGCCGCCTCGATCTCAGCGCGGGTCCAGACATAGAAAGCGCCCTCGGCGTGCGCCGGTTGACCTTGGGCGATCAGCGAGTCGGCGTCCTCGGCCGAGAAAAACGCCCCGCCGGGGGCGGCCAGGTCGCGCAGGACATAGCCGAAAATATTGCGGGCGATCCAGGCAAAGCGCTCGTCGCCGGTGGCTTGGTAGGTGTCGAGCGCGTTGACCGCTATCTGCGCCTGATCGTAGAGCATTTTTTCGAAATGCGGGACGAACCAAGTGTCGTCCACGGAGTAACGGTGGAACCCGCCGCCGACGTGGTCGTGGATGCCGCCGCCGGCCATTTTTTGCAGGGTAACCGCCACCATGCCCACGGCGGCCTGTCCGGCTTCCGTATCCACGCCCTGAATGGCGGCGGCGCGCAGCAGGAAGCTCAGGTTGGAGGCGCGCGGAAACTTGGGCGCGCCTCCAAAGCCGCCGTGGGTGGCGTCGAAGGTTTCGGCGTAGTGGTGGTAGGCCTTTTCAAACGCCTCGCTGCCCGAGTCGTGCAGGTCGGGAACGGCGCCCGCTTCACCGCGGCGGCTCTCATTGTACTCGGTGAGTGAGGCAATCACCCGGTTGGATTCGGCGACGAGTTTGGAGGGGTTTTCAGACCAGGCGGTGGCAATTGCGGTGAGGATCGAGGGAAAGCCGGTGCGGCCCTGGCGATCCTCGGGGGCGAAATAGGTGCCACCGTAAAACGGCTTAAGGTCCGGGGTGAGCCAGGCCGAGAGCGGCCAGCCGCCGCGGCCGGTCATGGACTGGACGTAGGCCATATAAACCTTGTCGACGTCGGGACGCTCTTCGCGGTCGACCTTGATGGCGATGAAGTGGTCGTTGAGCAGGGCGGCGATCGAGGGGTTTTCGAACGACTCGTGGGCCATGACGTGGCACCAGTGGCAGGTGGAGTAGCCGATGCTCAGGAAGATCGGCTTTTGTTCGGCGCGCGCTTTCGCGAAGGCCGCCTCGCCCCACGGCAGCCAGTTCACGGGATTGTCGGCGTGCTGTAGCAGGTAGGGCGATTTCTCGGAAGCGAGGGCGTTGGACATGGGCGAAGGCGCCGACGCTCACCGAAAACCACCGCAAGGCAAAGCCCGGAAAGCAAAAAACGCGGCTTAATCCCCCAGTCCCGATGATTGCTTTTCCCACTTGGCCCGCATGGGCTTTTCATCCCATGAGAATCCTGCCCCTGCTGGTTGCCTCCCTTACGCTAGCTCTGAGCCCGTTGCTCAATGCCGGCGAAATCCTCGTCAAAACCGGCGAGTCGATCGCCTTCCTCGGTGACTCAATCACCGCCCAAGGCGCCGCCAGTTCCGGCGGCTACGTCCGCCTTGTTGCCAGCGGGCTCGCCGCCCAAGGCATCGAGGTCACCGTGGTCCCCGCTGGCATCAGTGGCCATAAATCCGACCAGATGCTCGCGCGCCTCAACAACGACGTGCTCAGCAAAAAGCCCACCTGGATGACGCTCAGCTGCGGCGTGAACGACGTCTGGCACGGCGACAAGGGCGTGCCGTTGGAGGCTTACAAAAAGAACATCACGGAAATCCTCGATCGCTGCCAGCAGGCCGGGGTGAAGGTGGTCGTGCTCACCGCCACCCAGATCAAGCTGCCGCTGACCAGCCCAGAGAACGCCAAGCTGGCCGGCTACAACGCCTTCCTCCGTAACACCGCAAAGACCCGCAACCTGCCGCTGGCCGATCTCAACGCGGCGATGGCGGCCGAACAGGCAGCATTGGAAAAAGCCGGCATCAAGCGGGTGTTAACCGGCGATGGCGTCCACATGAATCTCTACGGCAATCTGATGATGGCGAAGGGCGTGCTGAGCGCCTTCGGCCTCGATGACCAGCAACTCGCCGCAGCCAACGCCAAATGGAGCGAACTGCCTGACCTCTATCGGGGTGCGGCGAAGATCGAGCTTTCCCTCGCGGAGTTCACCGCGTTGGAAGCTTCCGCTGCGAGACAGAAGAAAACGGTCGATGCGTTTGTCAGCGACCTCGCCACGGCCGCAGTCAAGGCGTCGCTGAAGCCTGCCCCGGCGAAGTAAGTCGGCCGCCTGTGCCCACGAAAAAGCCGCACCGGTGAAGGTGCGGCTTTTTTTGTGTAAAAAACCCTGCGCTCACGCGCAAGGCCACGGGGAATTTCAAGGCCGGGCGGGGCCCTGAGCGTGAGCTCAGGGTGGCCTGAAGCCGCATCGTGAATACGGCGTTCGCCTTACTTGCCCAACACCCAGCTGAAGATCAGCGGGGCGACGATGGTGGCGTCGCTTTCGACGATGAACTTGGGGGTCTTCTGGCCGAGCTTGCCCCAGGTGATTTTCTCGTTCGGCACCGCGCCCGAGTAGCTGCCGTAGCTGGTGGTCGAGTCGCTGATCTGGGAGAAATAACCCCAGAGCGGCACCTCGGTGCGGCCGAGGTCCTGGTGGAGCATCGGCACCACGCAGATCGGGAAGTCGCCGGCGATGCCGCCACCGATTTGGAAGAAACCAATCGAGCCTTCGCCGGTTTTGAGCAGCTTGGCGGTCTTGGTGTACCAGTCGGCCAGCCAGGTCATATACTCGATGCCGGTGCGCACGGTGTGCACGTTCTTGATCTCACCGGTCATCACGCGGCCGGCAAACATGTTGCCCAGGGTGGCGTCTTCCCAGCCGGGGACGATGATCGGCAGGTTCTTCTCGCAGGCGGCCAGCATCCAGGAGTTGGCCGGGTCGATCTGGTAGCTCTTCTTGAGCTTACCGGAGCGGATAATCTTATACATGAACTCGTGCGGGAAGAAGCGCTGGCCGGTCTTGTCGGCGGCGAGCCACTCCTCGGCGACGACGGCCTCAATGCGGCGCATGGCCTCGCCCTCGGGGATGCAGGTGTCGGTGACGCGGTTCATGTGGCGGTCGAGGAGCGCCTGCTCGTCAGCGGCGGTCAGATCGCGGTAGCCGGGGACGCGCTCGTAGTAGTCGTGGGCAACGAGATTAAAAATGTCTTCCTCGAGGTTGGCGCCGGTGCAGACGATGGCGTGGACCTTGTCGGCGCGGATCATCTCGGCGAGGGTCAGGCCAAGTTCGGCGGTGGACATGGCGCCGGCCAAGGTGACGAGCATCTTGCCGCCGGCCTTGAGGTGGTCCTCGTAGCCCTTGGCGGAATCGAGGAGGGCGGCGGCGTTAAAATGGCGGTAGTTGTGCGCGATGAACTGGGAGATCGGGCCCTTCTTGGCGGCGAGCTTGGCGTTGATGTCTTCGGGGCGCTTGGTCTGGAGCTTGGATTTTTTCATGAAAATTGGAGGCGCAGACTTACAGCGCGTCCGAAGTCCAAAGCCACAAAAAACTCCCTTTGGACCCCGTGACGTTCCGGCAACAACCAACACAATGGGTTGGTTGTTGTCCCGGAGTGGGCACCGCGGGTTGGCCTTGGTCGTCGGTATTAAACTACGCGTCGGATACCGCAGCGGACTTTGACGCAAAGGCGCAAAGGCCGATCCGAAGGTCGCAAAGTAATGCCGAGAATTTCTTGGCGAACTTTGCGTTCTCTTCGCGCCTTTGCGTTAAAACCGCCCCGTTCCCTTTCACGGGCGACGGTATTAGGCCGTGCGCTCCCAGCGCAGCTTGCGCTCCGCCTCGGTGATCTTGAGGTCGTTGATGCTGGCGAAACGCCGGCGCATGTAACCGTGCTCGTCGAACTCCCAGTTTTCGTTGCCATAGGCGCGCCACCACTGGCCGTCGGCGTCGTGGAATTCGTATTCAAACCGCACCGCGATGCGGTTGCCCGCAAACGCCCAGAGTTCTTTGCGCAACCGGTAGTCGAGCTCGCGCGCCCACTTGCCGCGCAGGAATTCGACCACCTCGGCGCGCCCGTTGACGAAGTCGGTGCGGTTGCGCCACTCGGTGTCGAGCGTGTAGGCGAGCGCGACCCGCTCGGGGTCGCGGCTGTTCCAGGCATCCTCGGCGGCCTGGATTTTCTTGCGGGCAGTTTCTTCGGTGAACGGCGGGAGCGGTGGGCGGGTGGTCATGGTTGAATAGGGCTTTACCTGCAAAACGATGGTTGCGGTAGACCCATCTAGACAGGTCGGTCTATCGCTAGGCAAGCTCAGGATAGACCTATCTGTCTATTGCCTTGCGCTGGGCGGGGTCCGCGTGAGGTTATGCCCATGTCCGCTCCTGCCGCCCCTTCGCCCAAACGCGATCACCTCATGGCCACGGCCTGGCGGTTGTTTTACCGCGATGGCCTGCGCGCGGTGGGCATCGACACGCTGCTGGCCGAGGCCGGCGTGGCCAAGATGACCCTCTATAACCACTTCGCCTCCAAGGAGGAGCTGATCCTCGCCATCTTGGATAAACGCGATTTGGAGTTCCGCGCCTCTCTCCTCGCGCAAGTCGCCGCCGCCGGTCCCTATCCGGTTCAGCGGCTGCTCGCGGTCTTCGATTGGCACGAGGGCTGGTTCGCCAGCGAGGCGTTCAAGGGCTGCGTGTTTATCCGCGCGCTCAGCGAGTACCCCGAGCCCACTCATCCGATTCACCAGGCCGCCTGGCGCCACAAAGTCGCGGTCAAAGCCGCGCTCACCGAGCTGTGCGCGGTCGCCGGGGCGAGGGACGCCGCCGCCTTGGCCGAGACGCTCAGTTACCTGATCGACGGGGCGATCGTCACCGCGCACGCCACCCAGTCCACCGCCCCGGCGCGTTCGGCGCGGGCCACCGCCGCGCAGTTACTCAAACTCGACGCCGCCGCCTAGAAATGGGCGGAATACCCCGTATCAGGATGAGGCGTTGACTGATGGAGCGCCCCCCGTTTGGGTGTGTGGTTTTATGTTAACGATCGCTGACGTCTCCAAGTCCTACGGTACCCGCGAACTCTTTTCCGACGTCTCGCTGTTCATCGCGCGCACCGATCGGCTCGGCCTGATCGGCCCCAACGGCGCGGGCAAGTCCACGCTGTTCGGCCTGATCCTCGGCGAGGAAAAGCCCGACACCGGCACCATCGAGTGGGAGCGCGGTGCCGATTTCGGCTACCTGCCCCAGGAAAGCGCGCCTGCCGGCGACGAAACCATTCTCCACATTGCCACCAGCGGTAAAAAGCTCGAGCCCACCGATGACGATTACGACATCGATTACACCCTGGAGCCGCGCGCCCGTAAAATCCTCGACGGCCTCGGCTTCAAAACCGACGACGCCGACAAGCTGGCCAAAACCTTCTCCGGCGGCTGGGTCATGCGCGCCCACCTCGCCCGCCTGCTCGTCGCCGAGCCCGCGCTGCTGCTGCTCGACGAGCCGACGAACCATCTCGATCTGGAGGCCCTGCTCTGGTTCCAGGACTACCTGACGCGTTACCCGGGCGGCTTGGTGGTGATCTCGCACGATCGCGCCTTCCTCAACGCCCTGTGCACCGGCATGCTCGAACTGCGCGCCGGCACGCTGCATTATTATCACGGTAACTATGATAATTTCCTGACCGAGAAAGAGGCCCGCAAGCACCAGCAGGCCGCCGCCTTTAAGAACCAGCAGCGCGAAATCGCCCACTTGCAGGTGTTCGTCGACCGCTTCGGCGCCAAGGCCTCGATGGCCTCGCGCGCCAAGTCCAAGGAAAAGCAAATCGAGCGCCTCAAGGAGGTCGCCGTCGAGGAGCCGACCGAGGAGCTGCGCAAGATGAATTTCAAGTTCCCGCAGCCGCCGCGCTCAGGCCTGAAGGTCGTCGACCTCAAGCACGTTCGCCAAGCCTACGGCGAAAACGTCATCTACAAGGACCTCAACTTCACCGCCGAGCGTGGTCAGGGCATCGTGCTCATCGGGCCCAACGGCGCGGGTAAATCCACCCTGCTCAAAATCCTCGCCGGCGTTATCCCGATTCAGGGCGGCGAACGCGATCTGGGCAGCAACGTGGTGCCGGGCTATTTCGCCCAGAACCGTCTCGATAACTTGAACCCCGACGCGACGGTGTTCGAAAACGTGATGGAGCTGCGTACCAACGAAAACCAGCTCACCGAGCAGCAGGCCCGCGCGATCCTCGGCGCCTTTCTGTTCCGCAAGGACGACGTGCACAAGCCGGTCTCGGTGCTCTCCGGCGGCGAGAAAACCCGTTTGGCGCTGGCGCGCATTCTGGTGAAGCCGCCGAACTTGCTACTCATGGACGAGCCGACGACGCACTTGGACATCCAGTCGATCGACGCGCTGGTTCACGCCCTGAAGAGCTACGAAGGCACGCTGATTTTCATCTCACACGACGTGCATTTCATCAAGGCCCTCGCCAAGAACGTGCTGCACGTTCACAGCGGCCGCCTGACGAACTACGCCGGCGACTACGATTATTACCTGGAGAAATCCAAGCTGAGCGACGCCCGCGCGGCGATCACCGCCGGCTTCACCGACGGCCGCCCCAAGCAAGCCGAGGCTAAGAAAGCGGCTCCAGTTGCCGCAGTGGCCGCCAAGCCCAAGGCGTCCCCGAGCGAGATTCGTAAGTTCAGGGAGAATGTGGGCGTGCTGGAGAAGAAGGTGGTCGATTTGGAGGCCAAGCAGTCCGAGATCACTGCCGCGCTGGAGGCGCCCGAGACCTATGCGGACAAAGGCAAGTTCCAGCACCTCAACCGCGAGTTAACCGCCATGACTGATCTGGTGACCGCCGCGACCGAGGCCTGGGAAAAAGCCGTCTCGCAGCTCAGCGAGATGGAAAAGGCCTAACTGGCTCTCCCTTGGATTGGGGCCCTGCCGGCCCCAACCCTCCGGGTTTTTCGTTTATAGCCGATACGGTTGCGCGCGGAGGGGTGGGGCAGGGTGCGCGGGATACACGTTCGGAGGCCGTTTGACTGCAGTGCGGGGCAGTAGCTTCAGGAAATGAAACGGATGCAGAGCGGGTAACGGTAGGCGATGCCGTCAGCGGCCTTGATCGCCGCGACCACACCCAAAATCAGCGACCCGAGCACGAGGATCGGCAACAGGACAAAACCGACGAAAACAAAGCAGAGGGGCGCGATCAACAGGCTGTAAAGCAGCACCGAGAGGTGGAAGTTGAGCGCCTCCTTGGCCTGGATCGCGGTCGGGCCGCCCTCCTGCTTTTTAATCAGGTAGACCACCAGTGGGAGAATGAAGCCCACTCCCAGCAACGCGGAGAGGTGGCAGAGGACAATCAGAACTTTGGCGTCACCACTGGGGCGCAGGGGCGAGGCAGGCGAGGAGGAGGAGGGGAGCGTGACTATGGACATAACGGTCCGCAACCAAGCGACGATCCGGCCGAACCGCAAGCTGACTGCCATCCAAAACCCGGATGCCCGGCGTCACGCTTGCCCGCCGGCCTGTGCGCCGGTGGTCACGCCGCTCTGGGTGCGCACCAGCTCCCTGCGCAACCAATCAAGCGCGGCGGTCACCGCCCGCCGGTTCACCGTCGCCCGGGGGCCGGGATAATGGAGTTTTTTCGACCATATCCCGTGCGGGGAGTGCAACGCGAGGTACATGGTTCCCACCGGGTTTTCGTTGGTCCCGCCACACGGGCCGGCAAACCCCGTGATCGCCAGTGCGTAATCGGCCCCCAGCCGCTCAGCCGCCCCCACCGCCATCGCCACCGCGTTCTCCGCCGACACCCCGCCGTGCTGCTCCAAAATGCACTCCGGCACGTCGAGAAGCTGCATCTTCGATTCGTTAGAGTAACACACGCAGCCACCGGCAAAAAACTTGGTGGCGCCGCAGACCCCGGTGAACTCGCTCGAAAGCAGCCCGCCGGTGGCCGTCTCCGCCACCGCCAGAGTGCATCCCTGCGCGCGTAACAGGTCGCCCACGACCTTGGCCTGCGAATCCCCGCCGTAGCACATAAAATCCTCGCCCAGCAGCACCACGCACTCGGCGGCAATCGCGTCGAGTTGACCAAAGGACAACGCGCCCGAGGGCGAACTCAGGCGCAGGTCGACCTGCCCTTGGTGGGCGCAGAAGGCGATACTCAGGGCCTCGCCATAGCGGTTGAAAACGGGCTGCAGTTTCACCTCGAGGGCCGACTCGCCAATGCCGGCGGTGCGCAGTTGCACATAGGCTTCACGCTTGAGCAGCAGGCCGCGCTGGGCCAGCCGCGGGACCACCTGTTCGGTCAACATGGGCTGCAATTCGTTGGGCGGGCCGGGCAGCATGATCAGCACCTTGCCGTCCTGCTCGACCCACAGCCCGGGAGCAGTTCCGTTGGCGTTGGCCAACACTTCGCCGCGCTCAAAACGGTAGGCCTGCTTGAGGTTGTTCTCCGGCATGATCCGGCCGCGGCTGGAGAAAAACGCCTCGATCCCTTTGGCAATCTCCGGCTCGAAGACCAGCGTCTGCCCCAACACCCCGGCCACCGCCTCGCGGGTGCGGTCGTCGCAGGTCGGGCCGAGCCCGCCGGTGGTGATGACCACGTCGGCGCGCGCCCAGCTCTCGCGAAACTGTTCGGCGATTGCGTCGGCCTCGTCGGTCAGGGTGACGTTACGCTGGAGGAGGACGCCGCGCTGCCCGAGTTGGGCGCCGATGAAGGTGAGGTGGCCGTTGGCGGTCAGGCCGAGAAGCAGCTCGTCCCCGAGGGTGAGCAGTTCGTAGCGTTTCGAGGCGACCGAGCCAGAGGGGGCGATGTTTTTGGAAACCATACTTGCGAAGCGCGAAACTAGGTTAAACTCAGCGAAAATGCCAGCGCCGCACCCCATTAACCTCAAAGAGAAGGTCCGCCAGCTCCCGGAAAAGCCAGGGGTGTACCTGATGAAGGACCGCTTGGGGCGCATCATCTACGTGGGTAAGGCCAAGGCGTTAAAGAAACGGGTCTCCTCGTATTTCACCCCGTCGCGGGCGATGACCCTGCACCCGAAAATCCGCGCCTTGATCGAGATGATTGCCGACTTTGATACCATCGAGGTGAAGTCCGAGCCCGAGGCGCTGCTGCTGGAGGGCAAGCTGATCAAGCAGTGGAAACCCAAATACAACACCGACTTCACCGACGACAAACGCTTCCCGCTGGTGCGTGTCGACCCGGCCCAGGAGCTGCCGCGCTTCGCCGTGACCCGTTTTAAAAAAGACGACCGCTCGCGCTACTTTGGGCCCTTTGCGCACAGCGGGCTGTTGCGTAAAACCCTCGCCCAGATGCGCCGCCAATTCGGGATTTTGCTGAGCGACGCCAGCCCGCAGCGCCTGCCCGACGGCCGCTGGCAACTCTACGACGACGTCCGCCAGGAGCTCTACGGCTTCGCCAACGAAACCACCGCCGAGGACTACCGGCTGCGGGTGGCCCAGGCCTGCGAATTCCTCGAAGGCAAGTCGCGCGAGTGGCTCGAAACCCTGCGCGCCGAGATGCTGGAGGCGGCCGGAAAAAAGGAATTCGAGAAAGCCGCCGAGTTGCGCGACGTGGTGTTTGCCCTGGAAAAAACCCTGGCGCGCACCCGCACCTTCGAGCGCTTCGACCCGACCCACCCGGCGGCCGACGAGGAGGCCATGCGCCTGCTCGGTGAGTCGCTCGGCCTAAAAACGATCCCGCGCACCCTGGAGTGTTTCGATATTTCCCACATCAGCGGGACCTTCGTGGTGGCCTCAATGGTGCACTTCAACGAAGGGCGGCCGGACAAGGACCGCTACCGGCGCTTTCAGATCAAAAGTTTTATCGGCAACGATGACTACCGGGCGATGGAGGAGGTGGTTGGGCGCCATTACCGGCGGATGCGCGACGAGCAAAAGCAGTTGCCTGACCTAATCGTGATCGACGGCGGGCGTGGGCAGATCGGTGCGGCGCTCAAGGCCTTCGCCGCGATCGAGGTGGAGCCGCCGCCGCTAATCGGTTTGGCCAAAAAGCACGAGACGATCATTTTCCCCGACGAGCGCGCGCCGCTGAATCTGCCGCTCAACTCGCCCGCGCTCAATTTACTCCAGCGCCTGCGCGACGAAGCCCACCGCTTCGCCAACACCTACAACGCCGACCTGCGCTCGAAGAAAATCCGCGAAAGCGTGCTGGACGATTTCCCCGGGCTGGGGGCGGTGCGGCGGACGGCGCTGCTCGGGCATTTCGGCAGCATCGAGCGGTTGCGGGCGGCCGGCGAAGCTCAACTGGCCGAAGTCGAGGGACTCGGCCCGCGCCTGGCGGCCGAGCTCCACGCCTACCTGCACGCCCCGCTGCCTGAATAAAGGGCGCAGCCAAAATCCCCGTGACCCTTGGGGGTGGCGGTAACCTTTTTTAAGTCGGATCCAATCAAGGCAGTTTAGCCGCAAAAGAACGCAAAGGGCGCAAAGAACAAGCCATGTATTTCTAGGCGATCTGTGCGTGTGCGACCATGAAACGAACAACCATAACAGTGAGAGTCTGTTCGACCGCATTTAACGATTCGCTGTCGATGGGCCCGGTCACGGATGAAGGCCACGAGGCCTCGCCGGAAAGCACGACCGTGTGCCCGAACCAGTCATCCTGTTGCGTGTAGCAGACCAGCTAGCCACAGGACCTTAAACTGGAACTATTATTCGGGAGGTCGGGCGTGTGACTGCTCTGGTGGAAACGACCTCGTTGACGGGTTAGGCCGCGCCGCGGGTCGCCAGGTAGCGGCGCCAGCCGCCAAGAGGGGTAATGTCAGCGGCTCCTGCGAGTGCGTACGGTTCGCAGAGGAACCCCTTAACCCAGGTGCCGTCGATCAGTTGCACCGTGCCGATGACCATCGGCGGGGGCACCGCGGCGACAAAGCGCCCAAAGGCCTCCGGGCTGAGCGCGTAGGTTTCCACTTCGATGGGGGCGCCGGTCGCGCCGCCGGCCAGGCGGACGAGCCCCGGTTTTGGCGGAGTGGTGTTGGCCAGGGCGAACAGTTGGTAGTGATTCGCGGTGGTGGTGGCGGCGAGGAAGCGGGCCCCGAGGGCGGTGAGTTGCCCGTGAAGCGGCTGCCCTTGCAGGTGGGCCCCGCACACCGCGAGGGTAACGGTCTCGGCGGCCGGCGTCGCGGATGGAACAGACGGGGCGGTTTCGCCCAAAAAGCGCGAACCGAGTTCGAGCAGGCGGGCGTCGTGCCAGGCCGGGGCGATAAACGTGATCCCAAAACCCGGGCCGTAGGAATAACGACCGGCGGGCACGCTCAGGCCACACAGGTCGAGCAGGTTCATGAAGTTGGTATAACGCCCGAGATTCGAATTGAGCCGCACGGGATCGGCCAACACTTCGGTTATCATGTAAATCGTGCCGGCGGTGGGGGCGACCAGCGCGTCGAAGGTGGCCAGGATGTTGTCGGCGGCGCGGCGCAGTTCGGCTAGCCGGTAGGAGGCGCGGAAGGCGTCAGCGGCCGAGGCGGTTTTACCGGTTTGGATGATGGCGGCGACGGTCGGGTCGAGGCCGGCGGGGTTGGCGGAATCAGCGAGGCCGGGCGCACCGTCGGCGGGCAGGTGTTGCTCAATAAATGCGCCGACAGCGGCAAAACGTTCGGCGGTCCACGGCCCCTCGTAGAGCAGGCGGGCGGCATCGAAAAACGGGGCGAAATCCACCTCGACGACTTCGGCGCCGAGGCCGCGTAGCCGCTCAAGGGCTTCCGCAAAAAGCTCGGCCGATTCGCCCTCGTGGAACCACTCCAATTGGTCGGTGCGCGGAACCCCGAGCCGAGGGCGTGCAGGCAACAAACACCCCGTTGTGTTGGTTGTGGGCGGGGGCCGGGAAAAGGGATCGGCGGGGTCAAAGCCTTCGGCGGCTGCGAGCACGCGGGCGGCGGTGGCCAGGTCGCGGGTGAAAATCGATACGCAGTCGAGGCTGCGGCAGGCGGGTACCACCCCGCGTGTCGAGAGCCGGCCCTTGGTGGGCTTGAGGCCGATCAGGCCGTTGAAGGCCGCCGGCACCCGACCCGAACCCGCCGTGTCCGTGCCGAGGGCGAAATCCACCAATCCCGCCGCCACCGCCACCGCCGAGCCGCTCGACGAGCCGCCGGAAATATACTCGGGGTTAAACACGTTGCGCGGTGCCCCGTAGGGCGAACGCACGCCGACCAGCCCGGTGGCGAATTGATCGAGGTTGGTTTTACCCAACGGAATCGCCCCGGCAGCGAGGAGTTTGTCCACCACGTGGGCCGAGGCGGCGGGCGTGTAGGCAAAGCCTGGACACGCCGCTGTCGTCGGCACGCCGGCCAGGTCGATGTTGTCCTTGATCGCAAAGGTCAGGCCGGCGAGGGGCGCATGCCGGGGAGCGGCGGCCGCGTAGCTGGCGAGGGCTTCGGCCGAGAGCGTGTGGATCCACACGGCGGGATCGCGGCGCGCGTAGGTGACGCAGGGTTCAAGGAGGGCTTCGGCGTAGGGAAGGAGATCTTCGGGGGACATCGGAGGTGCGGCTGGAAACGGAGAGGCGCCCGGTGGCGGGAGCAGGGTCGTGGATCGGGTGGGATGATTTTACGGTGAGGCCGGCGCGGGAGGCTTGTCCTGCCAGCGGTACAGGCTGGCCCGGTTGACGCCCAGAAGGCGAGCGGCTTGCGAGAGGTTTCCGCCGGCAATGGCCAGGGCCCGGGAAACGAGAATCTGTTCGGCTTCAGCGAGGTTAAGGGGAAGGTCGGAGAGGAATTTGCAATGGGGCCCGGTGGTGGGGAGTTCGGCGGATGGCGCCGAGGCGATGGGGTGGGGCGCAAACGAGATGTGCTCGGCCCCGAGTTCCTCGCCGCCTGCGTAGATGATCGAGCGCTCCAGCGTGTTTTTGAGTTCGCGGATGTTGCCCGGGTAGCTGTGGGCGAGCAGGCGCTGGAGGGCGTCGAGGCGCAGGCGGGGCGGTGGACGATTGAGTTTGGCCGAGAGGGTGCGCACGAAATGCTGGGCGAGCAGCGGCACGTCTTCGAGGCGCTCGCGCAGGGCTGGCACGGCGATGTGATAATGGAGCAGCCGGTAATAAATGTCTTGGCGGAAGCCGCCGGCGGCGATTTTGGCAGGTAGATCGGCGTGGGTGGCGGCGATCACCCGGGCGTTCATGCTACGGGATTTTTCCGAGCCGACTGGTCGGTAGGCGCCGTCTTCCATCACGCGGAGTACCCGGGCATGGAGTCGGGGGGGCGCGCTCTTGGCCGAAAAGAAGGACTTCGGACTTATCCTCCAACAAAGTCGCGCATTCCACGCGGATGAACGGCGCGGTTGCCCGCGCACTGCCGTAGTGGATGGCGCGGAGGGAGTGGTATGGATCCCTGCCTTAATCCCCAAATTTGCGTTCTATGCCCCGCTCAAATGCCGTTCGACTTATCGGGCTCGGCGATGATCGGCAGCTCGAGTTGATCGCCTCCCTGAGCACACCACGCATCGACTTGGCGCGATCGTAACTCCGCGGCGAACTCCTTGGTGTAGCCATGCACCGTGAGGACTTTTTTAGGGCTCACTTCGCGGATGCATTCCATCAATCCGGGGTGGTCGGCATGATCGGACAGGGCAATGAGCTCATCAATCCGGTAGCGGTATTTGGCGCCCGGTTGCAGGGCCCAGCCGGTGAGCATCGCGGTGCGGGGTGCGGTTAACGCACGCATCAATTTCGAGCGCAGGGTGTGGGGCGGGGCGATCACGACGTGCCCGGGCAGCGCTGGGTCGCTCAACAGGAGCGGTTCGGGCAGGCCGGGCACGCCGGCGGCCCGGCAAGCAGCGGTCATCTCCGCCACCGCGGGGTGTTGTACCACCGGGATTCCCTGGGCTGCGAGTAGGGCGATCGCCTCTTGCGCCTTGCCGAGCGAGTAGGCCAACAACACGGGTGTTTTCCCCACCGCAAAAGCGTCGGCGACGAAGCGCAGCAGGTGGGCTTCAACTTCGGTTTCGGAGGGAAACCGGTAAGTCGGCAGACCGAAGGTGGTTTCCAAGATCAGGGTGTCAGCCGGGAGAAAACTGACCGCTTCGGCTGTGCGCCCGGCGCGGGTTTTGAAGTCCCCAGTGTAAAGTAAGGTGGCGCCGTCGTGGAGCCGGGTGAGGTGGAGCATGGCCGAGCCGGGAATATGCCCGGCGGGCAGGAGGCGGAAGCAAAACCCGTCGCGTTCGAAGGGAAGCTGAAAGCCTTGGGTGTCGATGCGCCGGACGGGCAGTTTAAAGCGGGTGTGGATCAGCGCGGCGGTGACCGGTGAGCAGAGCGCGGACTGGTGGCGGGCAAAGTGGTCGCCGTGGGCGTGGGAAACAAACGCGCGGGGTTTGGCCCGCTGCGGGTCCAGCCAGAGGTCGAGTTCCGGCAGGTACAGGCCGCGCTCATAACGAACTTCGATCATTAGGTTGGAGCGGCAAAGTAGCGCAGACTTCCAGTCTGCTCTGGGTTGGGGTGCGGCGCGGGCTCCAAAGCAGACTGGAAGTCTGCGCTACTTTTTTCGGCCGCGCACTTAACCGAGCTGCTGAAGGGCGAAGGAGTAGGCGCCGAGGGCGACCGCCTCGCTGGTGCCGAGGCGCGACATGCCCACGCCAAGGCGTTGCAACGGATCGTATTGCAAGGTGCGCTCGCTGCCTGGCACCTGGATGGTGCGGGTTTCGCCCTTAAGGAAGGTTTCCAGCTGGGCGGGATCCTCGAGGTTAAAGGTCGGCTGGTTGAGGCGGCGGTAGGTTTTACCGCTCAGGCCGGAATAGCTTGAGTTCACCTCGGCGACGAGGGCGGGCAGGAACAACGGCCACGCCCCCGAGACGCCGCCGCCGATCACGGCGAGCCCGTCGATCAGAGTGAGCGCATTGGCCAAGGCGTCGCCGGCCACCTCGCCGAGCTGGCGAAATGCCTCCAGGGCTGCCGCCTGGTTGCCGGGTTGCTGGCCGCAGCCAATCGCGTAGATGTCCTTGGGCTCGGGCGTTTGCGCGAAGGCGATGCCGGTCTGTTCGCCGTAAACGCGGCGCACCGCGCGGATGCAGGCGCCCTCCTCAACGTCCATCGTCGGCTTCAATTTGTTACGCAGGGAATGGATCTCACCGGCCATCGAGTTGTCGCCGAGGAACAGTTCGCCGTTGCGCACGATGCCTGCGCCGAAACCGGT
>CAMBUJ010000010.1 GCA_945871005.1 Opitutus sp. GAS368
CCTTGATCGTAAGGTCGTGGGGGTTCGAGTCCCCCCCCGGGCACCAGCTTCAAGGGCAATAACTTACGGGAGTTAAGTGGGCTGTTTCAGGGATCAGTGAAATGATCAGGTGTCCCCTTGGTGTCCCCTTTTTTCACTCCACCTTTTCCCGAGTTCGGGCCGATGGTGTCGGTTAAGTCGATGTGATCGGGCCTCGCGGATCGCGGAGGCAGTGAGCTTGCCGCCGGTCGCTTCGACTGCGCGCTGCACCACCTCTTCGCGGCGGGCGGGTTCGACTCGGGATAGCTCGCGGGCTTGGCGTTCGGACGTGATAGCTGATTTGTCCCCCATGGGGGACACGACCTCGGCGGCATCCATCAGCCGGTATGCCTGTGACTTCTTCATGTTCCACCGGCTGATGCAGTAGTCCTCAAACGTGCCGTGGGTGGCGCGGTACAGCTTGCCCTCGCGGATCGCGGATAGCTACCGGCTGATGCCAATATATTTCCCCTTGGCGTCGTAGTGCATCACCTCGGGCTTGCCGGTGGCGGCGTTGGTGCGGACCTCATCGCGGCCAGCGTAGCGTCCGGCGGCGTCGGTGCGGTGAGTGGTCGGGATCGGGGTGGGCGTGATGCCTGGCGAAGCGCAACCAGCGAGCAGCAGCAGGGCGAAGAAGGGAATGCGGCGCATGGTGAACCGATGGCAGAGCAGCCGGCGAATGGACACGAAAAAGCCCGCCCCCCATCAAAGAGGCGGGCTACTGCGCGCAAAACCGGCCGCTCCCATGAAAGAAAAGCGGCCGGAAAGTAAAATCAGGCCGCGCGCTTGGCCTTGGTGGTGATCGTGACGCCTTGAGCGGTGGCGAGTTCGGCGCGTGCCTGGACAAGCAACGGTTCGACCTCGGCCAGCCGGGCGGCGGCGTTGTGGTAGGTGGCGGCCATGACTTCGACTGGTAGGTCCAGCGCCCGGGTGGGGTTTTCCCCGCCTAGGAAGACCGCGCCATGCAGACCGATTAACGAATGGGATGCGAACCGCATGAACAGACCGCTTCCTTGAAATAGCTTCCGGCGGTGCGGCTCAGCGAGTTCGAGGGCGGCGATACGGATTCCAAAAATATCGAAAGCGATTTCGGCCAGCTCATGGATCGCGGCGTTTGCGGCTTCGATCTTCGAGAGCGTTTCCTTACTGGCCTCCAGCAAGTGGCAGGCAAGCGGGTATCCCTCGCGCGCGTCGTGGGCCTTCAGGGTGTCTTCGGCGGCTTTGACGGCATCGCCAAGGGCGATGCGCTCAAGGATAGCAGTTTCCCCGATGACGGCGCGCGCGTAGAATTTCAGGCCGTCTTTGAACCCACTCAGGGCCTTGAAGTCGGCTGGCATGGCTCGATCGCGTGCGGCTTCGAGGTCGGCGACGATGGCGCGGCGCTTGGCGATGAACTCCCACGCCTTGGCGAAGGAAACGGGCAGGCCCTTGAATGATTCGGGCAGTGGCGCGGGCTTGGCTCGCTCAGGGGCGGCGGGCTTCGCTGGGGCGTCGGCAGCGGGAACCAGTTGGCCGTCGTTACCGACGCGCCCGATGCGCTCGGCGGTGCCGCCTGCGACCAAATCGCGGGCGTCGGCCTCGGTCATATCGAGGACAGAACCGGCGGCGGTGTGCTGGGTGTCCAGTTTCCCGGCGGGGCGGGCCATGGTGGCGGAGAGGATTTTAACGCGGACGATTTTCTCGGCGCGGGTGGGTTTGATGAAATCGAGGAAGGACATGGGTGGCGGGTTCTCGGCTGGATTTACTGGCGGGCGAATTGGATGCCGCTGCGGCCGTCGGTTTCGCCACTGGCGGAGCGGGTGACTCCGGGCGCGCGGGCATTTACGCGGTGCAGGCCGTTCTTGGCGGCGCGCGTCTCGGCGTCGGTGGTATCGACCGCGGCGCGAACGAGGGCGGGCGAAAATAGGGGCTCACCCGAGCCGGAGCGGCCAGAGGGTGCGATACTGAAGGAACGGAAAAGCGCCTCGGCAGAAGCGCGAAGGGCTACGGGTAGGGCGG
Organism: Opitutus sp. GAS368; assembly: GCA_945871005.1. GTDB lineage: Bacteria > Verrucomicrobiota > Verrucomicrobiia > Opitutales > Opitutaceae > Rariglobus. The sequence goes on from CAMBUJ010000010.1 coordinate 2,017, forward strand.
CGACGATTTGGCCGCGTGATTGGTGGGTGGTTGCCATGCCCAAAATTTACCCGCCCCACGGCCGGCCGCCACTCGGCGACGCGCCCGATGAGCCGGACGCGGACAAACCTTTTGAGCGGGTCGCATAAAAGACGGCGGCGTCCACGTCGGCCACCATGTAAGTCTTGGCTCCCAGGCGAACCGCTGGGAGTTGGCCGCTGTGAATCAGGCGGAGAATCGTTTTCGCCGAGCATCCCCAGAGGACGGCAAGGTCGGCGTGGTGGCGGCCACGGGGCGGGCGGGCGTCGGGTTGGATGGTGTTCATAAAAGGGGAATCGGTTGCAGTCGGTGTTTCAGCCACTCGCGGGACTCGGTGCAGGTGTTGGGCTGGGGAGGCGTGGGGACGTTGCGAAATGGCTTCCAGCGTGGGTTGGCGGCCAACCAAGCCACGGCATCGGCTGGGCGGATATATAGACGCCGGGCCACCGGCATCCCGTCGGCTAGCATGGCGCGTCTCAGCTTGTGGACGGCGCGGGGTTGCCAGACGTGATGTTTCATCAGCCGGGACCGGCCGCGAAGGATGCCGGTGGCGTTGAACCAGGCAGCGACCTCGGCGGGTGATGCGAACCGCTGGGGATCAGGAAGCGAGCCGGTGCCGTGTTTTGCGGTGATTTGCGGTGAATCCATGTGATTTTGCCTAGGTAGGGGGGGGGGGAGTGCCCCTATCGAAACTCCCTTTGTTTCTGCGGAAAGACCAGGTGCGGTCTTTGTTTGTTAAGCGGTAGACTTTCACCCTCCCCCCGGGGTTGGGGGCTTGGCCTGGGTGGATTTGGTGAGTGGGTGGTGGTGGATCTTGGATTACCCGGTGCAGCCCCTTCCCCCGTCCCCTTTGCGCCTCTATATAGGCGCGACGGGGGACGGGGAAAGGTGTGGGGGAACCCCGTCACGGGGTTAAATACGGGGTTAGACGGGGGACGGGGGAACCATTTCCCATTGTCCTCTAACCCCATTGCTTTTAATGACTTTGCAATCAACCATTGCTTGCTTGCGGTCTTCAGCCGCGCTCGGGCCTATGTCATGGATTAACCCCAGCGCGTTGAGTATTTCTGAAGTCTTGCAGACGGGGTTCGTTTCGGGGTTCAAGGCGTTGCCCCAGACATGATCCCAAACGGCCTCGGCATCGGCAAAAGCCTTGGCCTTCTCCCTGTGTTCCTGGACTTCTTCTTTGCTCGCCACCGAGACGTGCATCTTGGCTTCATCGCTATAGGCCCAGCGGGGGGCGTTCTTCTTTAGAATCGGCGCGCCTCTGTTCTTGGTGCTGAACACCACTGTCACCTCGCTGGAATCCTTTTCAAGGGTGAGGTTAAACGCGGCCTTGCGGGCGAGTTGCTTGCCGAGGTGACCACGGGCGGAGGCGTCGGCGTCCTTGCCTTCGTTGCGATGGATCACGGCGATGATCGGGCAAGCGGCCTCGCGGGCGTGCCCGTGCACCTCACGAACCAACTCTTGCGACTCGCTCAGGTCGTTGGGGTCGTCGCACAAGTCGGCAATGCCGTCGATGACGACGAACCAGACCGGAACCCCTTCGGCTTTTAAGCCTGCCAGCTTGGCCGTGATCATCGCCCGGATCTCGCCGGGGGCCGCGCCTACCAGGTTGTAGGGCAGCACCCAATCGGGGAGGACCGGCACGCCAGCACGGCGGGCGGCACGCTGGGCAAGGTCGAATTGGTCCGCCTCCGATTGCTCGGTATCGAATAGCAAGACGATGCCGTTCGTGGGGCGCGCGCCTGCGACGATGCCGAGGCAGTCCGCCGGCGTGGTGATGCCCTCGCCACTAACAACGGCGGCGGCGATGATAGCGCCACACAATGCAGACTTGCCGCTTTTGGCCGGTGCCAGGATCGCGGTGATATCGCCACGGGTTGCGACCGGCACGCCAGCGCAGAGCAGCACGGGCTCAGGCCTTGGCGGTGGTGCGGATAAATTGAGGCGGCGGGCCTCGAGTGCTTCAACGCCTGGGCCTTTCTTGAATTTCTTGGGCAGCGTCTCTTTCCATTTATCGACCTTGTCGAAGCCCATCACGGCGAGGGCTTGCAGATAAACATTCTGGCGGGCGGTAAAGTATTTAATCCCGCTCGAGCCCTTGCAGAGGTATTTGATTCCTACGTCCATCACCTCTTCGTAGGTGGTGGTAGATTTTAGCGCCTGCCACGTCTTACGGTGTTCGTAATCCTCAAATGCCAGGGCGGGCAGGTCCCGGCACTGGTTCAAGTAATCCATATCCATGTCCGAAACGATATCCCCTAGAAAAAGCTCCTCCCAATCGACCCCCGCTGGTTTCTTCAGCAGTTCGTTTAATTTGTCGGCTCTCATTTGGCATGGGTACCTCCGTTTTGGATGGTGTTGATGGCTTCGCGGACGCGTTTGATTTCGGCCAATTTTAAGACGCGGGCGACGGGGTCTAAATCGTCGTGATTAAACTGATGGCAAAGATCGTCGAAGCGCTCGCGTAGGGCTTCGACGGTTACGCCTTGACCGGAGCAGTCGGCGCTCACAGTCTGCAGTTCTTCTTTTTTCTTCAGCTCTGAGTTTAGCCACTCAGGGTTTTTTCGTTTTTCTAGGTCGGGCTTCATGGTGTTTTTTTCGTAGCGGCGGACATGGATTTTTCGTGGGTGCAGTAGGATCGAAGGGCGGATGCGTGACGCATTTTCGCCAGCTCGGTGTCTTCGGGATTCGCCAGGGCTAGGCGCTTGGCGGCGGTCAGTAGCTCGTGCTCAAGAAACCGGCGCTTGCGCAGGGCCAGCACGGCGGAGCGGTGGGCTTCATTCTTGAATTGGTGGGTAATCACTGGGCGGCGGACCCTCCCTTGGTTGAGGATTTGTGGGCGGGCCAGTCTGCCAGCGCCTGCTCGATTGCTTCCTCGATGCAGTTGGCCGCCTCACGTTTAGAGCCGCGCTTAAGGTCGATTTCGTCGTCCAGCAGTTTCTGGCGGACGTTTTCGGCGATGTACCGCAGTTGGTCTTCGGACTCGGGGAAGCTCCCAGCGGGTTGGCGGGCCTTCCAATCGCGGTAAAAGTTGGGGCCGACCGGCTCCCATTCGGGCTTGGTGGTGGTGTCCATGGTGCTTCAGTTCTTCAGCCAAGCTGTGATCTCGGGGAAATCCTTCTGGTTGAGAAAACACGTCGCTCCCTCGTCGCATAGGAAGGCGCAGCTCGATACCAGGGCGGCGCGGGTGTAGTCTTCGACGGTCATGTCGTGTTGGTCGGCGATGGCCGAGAGCGCGGCGGCGAGGTTGCCGGTGATCTCGACGGAGAACGGGGCGGCGGGCGGCACGTCGAACGCGGTGATCGGGCATTCCTCGGTGAGGTTGGACGGGGTGGTGGTGGTGGTGGCGGTGCTCATGGTCGTGGCTCAGGCGGCTTTGCGGCCGTTGATGAACGCGTGCACCGAGGCTTCGCTGTACCGATAGCAACGGGCGTTGAATTTAACGGCACGGATAAGCCCCTTGCGGGCATAGGCGCGGATAACGTGGCCGGTGGCGCATTTGGAGCCGAGGAGGGCGGAAACCTCCTGGCGGGTAAGAAGTCGGTCGGTGTGGGTCGTGGTGGTCATAATCATGGTTTCGGTCGTTTTGGTTTTTATTGGTAATGGCTGGGAAAATCTCAGCCGTGATGCGAAACGATGCAATAAGAGTCATTAAAAGCAATGGAAAACTGCATCGAAGTGCATCAGCTTACTCAAATGGCACTTACACTGAGGCTTCCAGAGGATGACGAGAAACAGCTTAAACTGTTGGCTGAGAGCGTCGGACTGATGCCGATTGATCTTGTCAGAGCGGCGGTCAAGGGCCTGCTAATTGCTGCGAAATCGAACAAGGGGAAAGTCGAGTTGCCCCTACACGTCCGAACAAAGGAAGAGGAAGCGGCCTGGGCGCAGATTTGCAGGGAGCTTACGCACGTCGCGAATCAAATCCCCCCCGACGAATATCTAGTGGGTAGTTTTCTCCACCTTGTTGACCTAATGGACACTTATGCAGCCACTGCATCCATGCCGCAAAAAGTTGAAAAAAGTGAATGGAACGATGCTGACCTAAATTGCCCTGAAAGTTTCGCGGCATACAAAGCTAGGCAGGACGCCCCTATGCCGCGCGCCAAAAAAAAGCCGACCAAGTGATCGGTCGGCTCGGTGGTGATGGTGTCCCCAATTGGGGACAGCGGTACGCGCTTACTTCTTCTTAGGCTTGGCGGTCAAATCCACCGTAGCGGCGCGCTTGGCGACGTAGCTTGCGGCGGTGGTGGCGATGGTGGAGTGGCCTAGGTGCTGGCGTGCTGCCTCCAGGCCGAACGATGCGTAAATGAAGGAGCCGGACAGCTTGCGCAGGGCATGAAGGGGAGTGAGGTCTAAAAGCCCCTGTGCCTTCAGCCAGGCGGACAGCGTGGGCCATGCCTCGGCGCGGTACTCGTAGCCCTTGGAGACGGGCTTGGGCGGTGTGCCGGTCAGGACATAGACCGCTTTCGGATTGGCCTTCCTGCGGGCTTTAAGGCGCTCCACCACGTCGGCAGGTAGCGGCACGGTGCGGTGAGATTCCCGGGACTTCGGGCGAAAGGTCGGGGTCACGTCGATTCGCACGGTCCCCACCTTCAGATCAACGTGTGCCCAGGGCAGCGAGTCGGCCTCACCCCGGCGCAGGCCAGCGCAGAGCAGCAGGTCGAAGGCGGTTCGAGTATCGGGATCGAGGTCGGAGGCGGCGGCGTAGAGCTTGCGCGGATCGAGGTCACACTCGAAGCGGCGGGTGGTAGCGGCGGCGGTGATTCCCTTGAACGGCAGCTCGGCGGGGAGGATGATCGTTTTACCGACCTGTTCGACGATCTCAGCCGAGAACAGGCTGCGGGCGTCCCGCAGATGAGATGCCAGGGTGTGGGCGCGGCGGTCCTTGGCAGTCTCGCCACCCGATGCCAGGGCGGCGTCGAGCTGGATCTTCTGCCAGGCCTTGACGGCCATGGGCGTGACCCTATCGAGCCGGACGGCCTCAATCTTCGCGTGCCAGGCTGCGCGGTCAGGGTGACTCTCTGAATCCTTCACGATACCAAGGACACCGGCCACCACGCGGCGCAAAGATGCTTCATATTCGGCGAGGGTGGTAGAGCGTACTGTGGAGATGGCTTTTGCGGCTTCCAGATACTCGGCGACGGTGCAGACACGATCGGGGCGTTTATCGGGCCGCAAATCGGCAAGGACGGCGGCTAGGCCCTGCACCTGCACCCGCTGCCAGAGGTCGCGGGCCTTCGACGCGGCCAATCCACGGTTGGCCGTATCGAGGCAAAACCACGCATCCCGACCACCTTCTTTTAACCGCAGGTAAAGCTCGGGCGTCTCGGTGCCGTCCTTGAGGGTGCGGGGCCGAACGCGGTCTTTCCAGTAGGCCACCTCGGACTTGGCTGCCCGCGTTTTTTTGGGGCCAGCGAGGGCAGCGGGAAAAGGGGACACCTCGGCCAGGTGTCCCCTTAGTGTCCCCTTTTTTTCATTCTCAAGGCTGTTTTGGGCTTCGCTTGTGTTCTTCATGGTGTGCCGTAAATCGCTTGTAAGCAGTAGAAAGGCAGGGTGCTTACGCAATACAAGCGAACTTGTGGTAAATTCGCAAGAAAGGACTTAAAATCCCTTGTTCGAAAGGACGTGCGGGTTCGAGTCCCGCCCCGGGCACCAGGCAGAAAGCGGTAGGAATGCACCGAGCCCAAGGGTGTTGCCGCAATCGACCGGACCGCGCCGCCCCAAAGTCCCCCCCCGGTGTTAAAAAACATCCCGCGGGTTGGCACGCCGGCTGCATTATTGACTGCGTTCAGCCCAACACCGCTGCCCGCCATGCAACCCACCACCCGCCCTCGCCGATCCGCCCGTCTCCTTGCCAAGAGCCAAACGACCGGTGGGCAACAACCCCATACTAACTCGAAAGACATCCGCTAAAATCAAAGGCGAATGACCCGATCCTAACGAGCTCCCTGCTCCGCCGCTCGGTCACCCAACCCAACCACACCTCCTCATTCTTTTCCACCGCTTCTGTATGAACACGCTCACTCCTCTGCTCAGCACCGTTAGTCGCCGCACCACCACCGCCCCGGTTCCCACCGTGACGGTGCGCAAGCCGCACTACGACTGCCAAGAGCAGGAGTCCGCCTGCGAAATCATCGTCTATGTGCCGGGCGTGGAGTCGGCGGGCGTTGAAATCACCTCCAACGGCACCGACCTGCTGATCAACGCCCGCAAGCACCACTACGTGAGGGTTAATTTTGGGGCCCTTAATCTCGAGGGTGTCCAGCATGACTACCAGCTGAGCCTGCGCCTCGGCCGGAGCCTCGATTACGCCGCCCTGCAGGCCGAATTCCATCAGGGCGTGTTGACCCTGAGAATCCCCAAGAAACAGCCCCCCAATGTGGTGGCCCTGCCCAGTTTTTCCCGGGCCGCCTGAGCCGCTCCCGCCTTGGGGTTGCACCCCCACCCGTGACGCCGTGGGTTGATCACCCCGCGCCTGCCCGTCCGCCCCAGCGGACGGGCTTTTTTTGGTTTTTTTGAGCGCAGCGACATTTTTCACTCAATTTTTCCGCCGACCGGGCCGATAGAGGGAGGTATTCCCCCCTACCCTGACCATGATTTTGCACGGACACACGCCCCCCGCTCGCCCCGCCGTTTCGATTGAAGCCTCCGTTCCCTTTGACGTGCTTTGGGGCAAACCCCTGTTTCGCGCCCCCAACCTGCCCGCGCCAGTCAGCGGGGCGGCCGTAATTCCCTTCACCGCGCACCGCGTCACCGAACCGCGCCGCATCCAAAACACTCCCCGGCGCTCCGCCTAGTAGGTAGCCACCTGGATTTTCGCCGATCGAAATCGATTGTCTCGCGAAGAAGGGGGGTGGGCTCGAAGGAATAGGCCCGCACCGCTTTGCTTTGGTGCGTCTTCCAGCTTCGCGCCCGTCGACGAGCCCCCTTGGTAAGCTCGCAGTCAATACGTTGCGGCAGGAATAACGCGAAGGATGAACCTGAGTGAAAGTTGAGCGGAATTCAGGGCGCCTGTGGAGCAGAGAACCGGCAACGACGAACTCCGAGGGGCAAAATGGTGCGCGAATGGTTCGAATCCAGGCGCCTAAATGATGCCAGACCAAAACAGGTGGGGAAGCGGCGAGGCACTGAAGCAGGCCTTGATGGACCAGTCCGACCTAGATGTGCCGGTTGATGGGCGCCGAGCTTGTGGCCGGACGGAGGCGCGACACCAAAGAGATTGGCGGTGGAGAAACGGGGATCCTAATGCACCGGTCTTCATCAGTGGTTAACCCATGCCGCCGCACCGGATCGCCACGGAATACCCTCCCTGATGAGACCCCATAATCACCGATTAAAACCCGCGCCCGAATTGCCTGGTTGGCGGGACGACTGTGTCGGGGCCCGCCTGGATGCCACACCCGGAGACCACCCACCGGTCAAATCCGTCAGCGGAGTTGACGCATCCGGCGGAGGTGACACTTTCCCCCCGACCCGTCACTTTTAACCCAACTCAACACCCATGTCCTACGAACTGCCCAAACTCGCTTACGCCTACGACGCCCTGGTTCCCCACATCGATGCCAAGACGATGGAAATCCATCACTCCAAGCATCATCAGGCCTACATCACCAATGTGAACAAGGCTCTCTCCGACGCCGGTGTCGCCGCCCCCGACTGCGTGTGCGATCTGATCGCTGACCTCTCCAAGCTGCCCGAGGCCATTCGCGGAGCCGTGCGCAACAACGGTGGTGGCCACGCCAACCACGCCTTCTTCTGGAAGATCATCGGCCCCGGCAAGGGCGGCGCCCCCAAGGGCCAGCTCGCCGCTGCCATCGACGCCACCTTCGGCGGCTTCGACAAATTCAAGGAAGAGTTCGCCAAGGCCGGCGCCACCCGCTTCGGCTCCGGCTGGGCCTGGCTGGTGGTCACCGCCGACAAGAAGCTCGCAGTCGGTTCCACTGCTAATCAAGACAGCCCGGTGATGGGCAAGGCCGTCGCTGGCATCGAAGGCAAACCGGTCATCGCCCTCGATGTCTGGGAGCACGCCTACTACCTCAACTACCAGAACCGCCGCCCCGACTACATCGCCGCCTTCTGGAATGTGGTCGATTGGGACGCCGCCGAGGCCAACTACCTCAAGGCCGTCGCCTAATTCCGTCCGCGCGTTTTTCCCCCGAAAAATCCGCCCACAAAAAAGCCGTCCCGCACTGAGCGGGACGGCTTTTTTTGTGTATCCGTTGGCCGGATCCGCTCCTCAGCGCAACCAGGCACTCGCCTGGGAGGTCTGCTTGAGCTGGGCGGAACTCAACCGGGTGGTCTTGCCAGTCTCGGTGTCGAGCAGGCAGATGGTGCGTTTATTGGCGCTGCGCTCGGTGTAGATCAAGTGGCGACCGTCGGCCAACCAGGAGGGCTCCACCGCGTCGACGGGGGCCTTCGACACCTGCTTAGCCGGGGTCCGCTTAGCCATGTCGTAAACGGCGATCTGGTAGCTGCTGCCGATACGCGTGGTGAAGGCGATCTTGTTGGGGTCGCCCGCGCTCCAGTCCGGCTCGGCGCAATAACCGCTGATGCTGGTGGGCACCCGCGACATGGTGCCGCCGCCCGCGGGCATGGTGTAAAGCTGCGGACCACCGGCGGCGTCGGAAGTGAAGATCAGCCGCGAGCTGTCCGGCGACCAAGCCGGCGAAGCCTCGACGGAGGGCGTACGAGTGCGGCGGGCCACCCCGCGGCCCTGGGCGTTACTCACATAGATCTCGGGGTTGCCCTCGCCGGAGAGCACCAGCGCGACCTGCGAGCCGTTGGGGCTGAAGCGGGCGCCGCTGTTGGTGCCCTTGAAGCTCACGAAGGTCGTGCGCTGCAGGCTATTGAGGTCGAGCATGAAGATGTCGGGAAAGCCCGACTTGTAGAAGCTGGTGTAGAGGATCTTGCCGCCATCCGGCGACCAGCGGGGGGTGATCGCCTGGGCGTTATCCTTGGTGATCTGGCGCACCTCGCCGAAAAACAAGTCACCGGTGAACACCTCGGATTTGCCCGAGTACTCGCTGATGAAGGCGAGGCGGGAGGCGAAGAAGCCCTTCAGGCCAGTGACCGCGGTGACGGCTGCATCGGCTGCGCGGAAAAAGGCGTTGCGCGCGCTCGTGCCCTGGGCGACCTGGTTAAGAACCACCGCACCACCCTTGGTCACGGTGACCTGAACCTGGTTGGCCGCAACCGGAGCGAACTTGACGTCAAAGCTGCCGCTGGTGGGGACCAAGCGGATACGGCCATGGGCCTTGAAGGCGAGATTCGCCAGTTGGGTCAGCTCGGGGGTGGCCCCGGAGACGCTCACGGCGATGGTTTTCAGATCGGCGGAAATGACGACATCGCCGAGATTGCGGCTGGGGGTTTGGGCAAAAACCGAAACCGGCGCGAGAATCGCCAAGGCGACGAGAGTTCGAAGCAGAGATTTCATGACAGAAAAGGGAGACGTAATGTTACGAGACGACAGGGCATTTCTATTTACAGCCCCGCCCGCTATAACAACGTAAAACCCTCCACGTTCCCATTTTTCCCGCTTTACCTATTTCTACTGTGACTCCCGACGACATCAAAGAAGCCCTTAAGCAAGTGAAGTATCCCGGCTTTAGCCGTGACATCGTCTCCTTCGGACTGGTGCGCTCGGCCGCAATGGTCGGCGACACCATCAAGGTTTCGCTCTCCCTGACGACCTCCGATCACAAAATCCCCCTGCACCTCAAGCAGGAGGTGGACAAATGCCTGCGCGCCCTGCCCGGGGTGGCCGCCACGGTGATCGACATCGCCGTCGCTCCCGCGCGCACGCCGGCTGCTGGCGGGGGTAACCTCGGCGGCAACGCCGCGGCACCCAAGACGATCAAATACGCCGTCGCCATCGCCTCGGGCAAAGGCGGGGTCGGCAAGAGCACCTTTGCGGTTAACCTCGCCTGCGCTCTCGCCCAGTTGCTCACCGCCCAGGGTCGCCCGGGCCGCGTCGGCCTGATGGACTGCGACATTTACGGACCCTCGGTGCCGCTGATGATGGGCATCGACGGTCCCCCCCAAGTCGAAGGCGACAACCTGCTGCCGCTGGAAAACCACGGGGTGAAAGTCATGAGCATGGGCTTCCTCGTCGACGACAACACCCCTGTGGTCTGGCGCGGACCGATGATCATGAAGACGATCCAGCAATTCGTGCAAAACGTGAAATGGGGCGAGTTGGACATCCTCTTGGTCGATCTTCCCCCAGGCACCGGTGACGCCCAGCTCTCGTTGGTGCAAACCCTGCCGCTCGACGGGGCCGTGCTCGTGACCACCCCGCAACCTGCCGCCACCAACGTGGCCCGCAAGGGCGGCCTGATGTTCCAAAAGGTTAACGTGCCCCTGCTCGGCGTCGCCGAAAACATGAGCTACTTCCTCGATCCCGCCGGCCTCAAACACCAGCTGTTTGGCGAAGGTGGCGGCCAGAAAACCGCCGATTCCCTCGGCACCGTGCTGCTCGGCCAGGTCCCCCTTGCCCCTGAAATCCGCGTCGGCGGCGATGCCGGTAAACCGATCGTAATCACCGCTCCCGACAGCCCGGCCGCCGGCATTTTCCGCGATATCGGCGACCAAATCCTCCTTCAGCTTTCCCGCAAGCCACTGACGACCAACGCCTGAGATTGTAAAAAAACTGCGAAACTCACGCAGGGAATTCGCTCAATTGACAGCCCTGCGCGAGCGGCTAGCTTGGACCACGCATGCCGCTTTTAACGACCGAGGTTCGGCGCTCAGGGTTAAAATCCGCAGCAAACAAGCTTTCACACCATTTTATGCTTAAGAGACTTCAATCCGAGCCGATTTTAAGAGGCAGTGCTAGCTAGTCGGCCGATTGCACCCACCGCCATGGTCGCCATGAATCCCTCCCCTTCCAAACCATCCGACTCCTCCTCGCGTGAGTTCGTGAAGCAATCGAGCCTGTATCAGGAATTTCTAGCTGAGCGGGAAGAGGTGCTACGGCATAAATGGCTGGAGTCCGAACGTCTTGGTCACGACATCGGCTTTGAGCGCGCCCTGCTTGATTGGATCCGCAAGCACCGCGAGAGCTGGCGGGTTGCCCGTCGTTCCCATGCTCCCAGCGGTCAAGGCGGCGTCGCCTCGATCCAATACGCCTCCTCCTCGTCTTCGTTCAAAATCGCCAGCTCGGCCAAGTAGCCTGGGGCGTGCGGGCCGGATCCGTTCCGCCGAGAGGCTTCAGTGTCGGCCGGTGCGATCGGCCAAACAGGTGGCGCAGTGCTCGGGCTAACCGCCCCCGTTGTTGCAGCTAGCAAAGAGTGCGTGCAATCAACGCACCGTCCGCCCAGTTTTTTGCCCGTCCCGTGAACGCCCCTGTCGCCACTTTTCCTTCGCCCGAACTCGCCCTGCTGGTGCTCGACGCTACCGGCACGGTGCGGGCTGCCAATGAGGTCGCTGGCCGGCTTTGGCAAACCCCCGCCGCTGACCTCGCAGGACAACCGGTCGTCACCCTCTTTGCTTTAAACACCAGCGCGGACAGCCCCGGGGCACGCCGGTCTCAATGGGAAGCGCTCATCGCCACCGCGCTGGCCCGCCCACTGCGGCTGATGGCCCAACCCTTCGAACCGGTCGCCGCCGTGGCTGTGACCATCGAGTTACAGGCCGCCCACGGCCCTGACTCGGTTTATTTCGCCAAGGTCGAAGCCCTCCCCTTGCCCCAGGCCAAGCTCCCCGCCCCGCCCCCCGCGATCACTGCGGCTGGAGCGATCACTGCGGCGGCCGCAGTACCCCTGAGCAGCCCCGCCCCCTCTATCGTGACCGACGGCCCCGGGTTGCTGGCCGACCGCGGCCCGCTGGGCTTCTTTGACCTGGATCTGCAAACTGGTCGCCTGGTCAGTTCGCCGGCGTGGAAACGCATGCTCGGCTACGAGCCCGACGAATTACCCGACACCCACGCATCCTGGCGCGCGTTGATCCACCCCGATGACACCGCCGCCCTGCCCGACCAAGTCGCCAAACCGCCCCTCACCGACCACCGCGAATTCACCTTCGAATGCCGCCTGCGCCACCGCCTCGGCCACTACATCTGGGTGCAATCGTCAGGTATCCAACTGTTCAGCTCAGACCGCAGACTACTCCGGGTGATCGGCCTGAATGCCGACATCCATGAGCGCAAGGAAACCGAGGAAATCGGCCTGACCAGCGAAGACCGGATAGCCCGGTTAACCGATAACGCCGGACTCGCGTTGTTCGACCTCGATTTCACCGGCGGAGTGCATTGGTTCTCCCCTGCCTGCTCCGCCCTGTTCGGCGCAGGCCCGGCCGCCCCCTCCCTGGAAACCCTCGAACAGGCGCTGCCCCGCCAAGCAGCACAATCAGGCCTCGCCGCGTATCTGGACAACTTCGCTCCGGGTGAGCCCTATGCCTCACTCGGAATCAGCCTGCGCTTGGCCGACGGCCGGGAAACACCCGCGGTGCTCGGCGTCCATCGCCAATGGTCGCGCAAGCGTATTCTGACCCGCGTGATCGGCTTCATCCAGCCCCTGCCCGCCGGCACCGGCCCACTCTCCGCCGCCGTGCAGGAGGGCCTGCTCGATACCCTCAGCGAGGCCGTCATCGTCACCGACGCGCACGCTCAGGTCCTCTACCTCAACGTCAAAGCAAGCCGCTTAACCGGCTGGCCACTGGCCGACGCCCGCGCCTTTAAGCTCAACGACGTGTTTAAGCTGGTCGATGCCGAGTCCGGCCGCCCTGACGACACGGCAGTCGACTCGGTACTCGCCGCGGGTGAGCCCAACCGACTCCACGCCGCTCACTCGCTAGTCGGGGCAACCGACGGAAAAACCCGCCGCATCAACTGGACGGCCAAGCTCATTGCCGCGCCCGGCGGCGGCATCGAGGGCGTGGTGGTGGTGTTCCGCGACCCCCAGGAAATGACGCTCAGTCCGGAGGAACTCATTCGCGCCAATCGCTTCGAATCCCTCGGCCAGTTGGCCGGCGGCATCTCCCACGATTTCAATAACTTGCTCACCACCATCCTCGGGGGCATTTCCACCGCCAAGGACAACCGCGATTACACCAAGCTCGAGGATGCCGAGCGCGCCTGTTTTGCGGCCAAAGCCCTCACCCGCCAGTTGCTCACCGCGGCCCGCGGCGGGGTCACCACCGATCAACAAGCCGTTGCCCCTGGAGAAATCCTCACGGACGCGATGCGCATTGCCACCGCCGGCACCACCGCAGTGGTGGTGCTCGATGCGCCCGAAAACATCGCCCCGATCCATGTCGACCGCGGCCAGATCATCCAGGTTTTCCAAAACCTGATCATCAATGCCCTCCAAGCCATGCCCGACTTGGCCAAGGGGCGCGTCCAACTGCGGGCCGTCGATGTCCGCCTCGAGTCCCACGCGGTTCCACCCCTGGCCGCCGGCGATTACGTGCAAATCGAGGTGCAGGACAACGGCAGTGGCATTCCGACCGCGCACCTCGACAAAATTTTCGATCCGTTTTACACCACCAAAAAACACGGCACGGGTTTGGGGTTGGCCACGGTCCGCACGATCGTGCGACAGCACGGGGGCCAGATCACGGTCGCGTCCACGGTGGGCACCGGCACCACCTTCACCTTGCACTTCCCCCGCGCTGCCCGGCCGGTGGCCACGGTTGCCCGTATCGCCCCTTCCCTGCGTTTCGGCACCGGGCGCATCCTCCTGCTCGATGACGACCCCAAGATCGGCGAACTCACCGGCGGCATGCTCGCCAGCCTCGACTACACCTACGACGTGGTCCGCACTGGCGAAGACGCGATCACCTTTTACCGTCGTTACCTCAACGTCGGGCGCCCCTACGACGTTGTGATTTTGGACCTCAACATCGTCGGCGGCATGGGCGGCGAAGCGTGTTTTGAGCAACTCCGCGCCCTACATCCCGCGATCCGCGCCATCGTCAACAGCGGCTACGATAGCGAGGAGTTGGCCCAACGGTTCAGGGAGAAGGGCTTCGTCGGTTACCTAACCAAGCCCTACCGGGTCGGCGACCTTGGCCGAGTGATCAAGCTCGCCCTCGGCAAGGCTTAGCGCCTTGTCCGGGGCCAACCGCCGCTGGATATCAGAGGCTAAACCAGGTCCAAAGCCCGGCCGCACTGGCGATGGCCAAGGCCAGCCAGAGTTTATAGTTAGCATACCATTCCACTTGTTCGTCGGCCTCGGCAAAGGTCGCGCCTTGGATAGTGGTGGTCGCCAATTGCTCAGCCGTGGCCTGCTTGGTGAACAAGCTCACCACCACCAGCACCGTCACACTGACACAACCCGAGACCATCGCGGTGTGCAGGAAGGGTTTGAGGTAGGGGTTATCCATAAAGGGAATGAAGGTCGCCCCACCCTCCCCCATCTGCACGCTGTTCCACATAAACACGCAGGACGACACCAACGCGGTGCCCACGCAGGTCAGCACACCGGCCGTGGTGATCCGCTTCCAGAACACGCCGAGGAAGAAAATCGCGGCGAAGGGAATCATCATATACGCCTGCACCGCTTGCAGGTAGTCGAACATCGACTTGGCTTTGCCGATCAACGGAGCCCAGGCCGCACCGAGGATAAAGACCACAAACACTGCCCAGCGGCCCACCCGGATCTGGCTGGCCGAATCGGCGTCCGGCTTGAACTTCAGGTAAAGGTCGCGGGTAACCAGGGTGGAGATCGAGTTGTAGGTGGCGGAAATGTGGCCCATGAGCGCGGCGGCGATGCCGGCGACGGTCAGACCCAGCAGGCCGTGCGGCATGAGGGCACCAAGCAAAGTCGGGTAAGCCGCATCGTTGATCGCCTTGCCCTGCTCATCGAGAGGCATCGCCAGCTTGCCTTGATGATAAAGCGCCAGCGCGATGATGCCGGGCATCACCAGAATGAAGGGCGTGGCCAGTTTGAGGAAACCGCAGAAGGTCGCGCCCAGGCGGCCTTCGTTGATGCTCTTGGCGGCGAACACGCGTTGCACCAAGACCTGGTCCATCGACCAGTAAAACGAGCCCACCAGCACGGTGGCCGTCATCATGCCGAACCAAGGCACCGAGGCATCGGTGGCCGGCTGGATCATGTTGAGGTAGTCGCGGCCGGTCTGCGCTTTGGCGATGTCCAGACCTTGCTTCATTCCCTCCCAGCCGCCGACTGCGTCCAGGCCCTTCCAAAGCAGAATAAAACCGGCGACCAGCAGCACGATCGACTGCAACGAGTCGGTGTAAACCACCGCCTTGAGTCCGCCCTTCATGGTGTAGAGTGCGGTCATCAGGCCGATCGTCCAAATCAGCACCGTGTTGCCACTGAAATGCATACCAAGGAGGTCGACGCCGTTGGTCAGACCGAAGACGGGCACCATCACCAAGGAGGCGGCCCAGAGCGAAATCGAGATCTTGGCCAGCACCGAGAGCACAATCATGAACAACGAGAAGGTCATGCGCACCGAGGGGCCGAAGCGGCGCTCCAAGAACTCCGGCACGGTGTAGATCTTGTTGCGGATATAAAACGGCAAAAACAGCAGGATAAGCGGGGCCAAGCAAAACACCGCCGACCATTCCCAGCCGGCGATGGCGATACCGACCGCGAAACCGCTGCCGGCCAGCGCAACGAAGTGCTCGGCGGAGATGTTGGCCGCGAACAGCGAGGCGCCGATCATCGGCCAGCGCAGCGAGCGCCCGGCGAGAAAGTAGGACTCACTGCTCTCTTGCTTGCGAGTGACCATGAAGCCGACCGCGAGGATGACCAGGGCGTAAATGGCCACGATGGCCCAATCGATGCCGGTCAGTTGAATGGTGCTGGCGCCTTCAGTGGCGGCAACGGCGAGGAATAAGGAAGACGTCATAAAAGCTACGGGAAGGGTGGCGGCGGCCGGCAAACCGGAGCAGCCAAGCTAAAAACGAAAAAACAGGAATGGGGCCGCAGTCGGCTGCGGCCCCTTTCCTGGCATCATTGCAAAGCGCGTCTACTTCAGATGTGGCGGAGTAGGATGCTCTCGTAGAGCTCCTGCTTGCCGCTCTTCGGAGTGACTTCGCCCTGCTCGTGGGCGATCTTGTGCAGGTCGGCGAGCGTGAGTTTGCCCTGCTCGTAAGCCTGGCCCTGGCCGGCGTCGAAGCTGGCGTAGCGGGTTTTCACCAGACCGGGAATTTCCGACTTGTTGAGCACCTTCTCGGCGGCGATCGCGGCGCGGGCAAACGCGTCCATGCCGGAAACGTGGGCGATGAACAGGTCGTCGAGATCGGTCGAGTTACGACGGATCTTGGCGTCGAAGTTAACACCGCCATGGGTGAAGCCGCCTGCCTTGAGGATCACCATCATGGCCTCAGTCAGCTCGAGCGGGTCGATCGGGAACTGGTCGGTGTCCCAGCCGTTTTGCACGTCGCCGCGGTTGGCATCGACGCTGCCGAGAAGGCCGGCGTCTGCGGAGACCTGGAGCTCATGCGGGAAGGTGTGGCCGGCGAGGGTGGCGTGGTTGACCTCGATGTTGAGGGCGAAGTCGCCGAGGAGGTTAAACTCGCGCAGGAAGCCGATCACGGTGGCGGCGTCAAAGTCGTACTGGTGCTTGGTCGGCTCGCAGGGCTTGGGCTCGATGAAGAATTTACCCTTAAAACCCTGGCTGCGGGCGTAGTCGCGGCCGATGGTGAGGAAACGGCCGAGGTGCTCGCGCTCGCGTTTCATGTCGGTGTTGAGCAGCGACAGGTAACCCTCGCGGCCGCCCCAGAACACGTAGCCTTCGCCGCCGAGGGCGATGGTGGAATCAATCGCGGTCTTCAACTGGCCGCCAGCGCGAGCCAAAATGGAGAACTCGGGGTTGGTGCCGGCGCCGTTCATGTAGCGCGGGTTGCTAAAAAGATTGGCGGTGCCCCAGAGCAGTTTCACACCGGAGGCGGCCTGCTTTTCCTTGAGGTAGGCGGTGATGGCGGCGAGGCGCTTTTCCGACTCGGCCAGGGTGCCGGCTTCGTCAACGATGTCGGTGTCGTGGAAACAGTAATACGGCACGCCGAGTTTGGTGATGAACTCAAAGGCGGCGTCGGCCTTGTCCTTGGCGCGTTGCACCGGGTCGGCGGCGGTCAACCAGGGCATCGGACGGGTGGGCGAACCGAACGGATCGGCGCCGTTACCACAGAAGCTGTGCCAGTAGGAGACGGCGTAGCGCATCCAGTCCTGGAGCGGGCGACCGGCGACGATGCGGCTGGCGTCGTAATAGCGGAAGGCGAGCGGGTTGGTGCTCTCGGGGCCTTCGTAGGCGATGCGGCCGATGTTAGGGAAATAGGCTTTGGAGCCGAGGGTGAGTTTGGTGGTAGCGATGGACATGATGGGTTTGAGGGAAAGTGTTTTTTGAGCTTGGAGCTTGGAGCTTGGAGCTTGGAGCTTGGAGCTTGGAGCTTGGAGCTTGGAGCTTGGAGCGATGAGCTTGGAGCGATGAGCTTGGAGCGATGAGCTGGTGGCTCTTAGCTCTTAGCTCTTAGCTCTTAGCTCTTAGCTCACAGCTCTTAGCTCTTAGCTCTTAGCTCTTAGCTCACAGCTCTTAGCTCTTAGCTCACAGCTCTTAGCTCTTAGCTCACAGCTCTTAGCTCTTAGCTCACAGCTCTTAGCTCTTAGCTCACAGCTCTTAGCTCACAGCTCATTTCAGCCGAGGGCCTTGGCCAGGCCGGCTTCCCAGCGGGCGGCGGCTTCCTGGCAAGGACCGACTAACTCGGGGTTGGGTTCGATCGTAGTGATGACTTCGAGGCCGGCGAAGGCCGCCGCCGGCGTTGCGTAGATGCCCGCGCCCAAGCCCGCACCGCGAGCGGCACCGGCAGCGCCATCGGTGCGGATCAGCTCGATGCTCACCCCGAGGGTGGCCGCGAGGGTGTCACGGAAAACCGCGCTCTTGAACAAGTTGGCGTCACCCGCGCGCAGGCGCTTGGGGGTGAGCCCGGTGGCTTTCATGCCGGCGATCCCGTGGCTAAACGAGAAGGCGATGCCCTCCTGGGCGGCGCGGGCCAGGTGGCCGGGCGTGTGGCGGAGGAAGTCGAGACCGAGCCACTGGGCCCCGATGCGACGGTTGCCCAACATGCGCTCGGCGCCGTTGCCGAAGGGCAAGACACTCAGGCCTTCGCTGCCGGCGGGAACGGCGGCGGCCAGGGCGTTGAGTTCCGGATACGAGAGATTGGCTCCGAGAGTGCGGCGCAGCCAGGCGTAGAGGATGCCGGTGCCGTTGATGCAAAGCAGCACGCCGATGCGCGGGTCGGCCGCAGTGTGGTTGACGTGGGCAAAGCCGTTCACCCGGCTCTGCGGATCGTAGGCGAGGCGATCGGTGACGCCGTAGACCACACCCGAGGTGCCACCGGTCGCGGCGATTTCGCCGGGGTTGAGCACGTTGAGTGAGAAGGCGTTGTTGGGCTGGTCGCCGGCGCGGTAAGCCACCGGGATGCCGGCTGGCAGGCCGAGTTCAGCGGCGACTGAGGCGAGCACTCCGGCTTGTTTGCCAAAAGTGGGCGTGAGCGCGGGCAGCAGGGAGGCGTCGAGGCCCCACTGCTTGAGGAGGAATTCGGCCGGGGCGTTCTTCGAGAAATCCCAGAGCGTGCCCTCCGACAGGCCGGAGGCGGTGGTCTGAACTTCGCCAGTCAGGCGTAGCGCGAGGTAATCGCCCGGTAGCATGA
Source organism: Opitutus sp. GAS368 (assembly GCA_945871005.1). GTDB lineage: Bacteria > Verrucomicrobiota > Verrucomicrobiia > Opitutales > Opitutaceae > Rariglobus. The sequence continues at coordinate 20,660 of CAMBUJ010000010.1, forward strand.
TCTTGCGGATGCGGCGGAAGTTCTCCGGCTCATTCTGTTGAACCCAGCGCAGCTTGGAAGCGGTGAAATTGCCCGGGGAATTGAGCAGGCGACCGAGGCAGGCGTCGGTGCCGAGTTCGGCAAAAGCCTGGGCGCCGATTTCCACCGCGCGGCTGTCGCACCAGATGATGGCGGGACGCACCGGCTGGTTTCGTTCATCGAGGGTCACCAGGCCGTGCATCTGGTAGGAGATGCCGATGGCGGCGATCTGGGAAACGTCCTGGCCGGCGCAGGCGGCGCGGATGGCGAGGGCGGTGTGTTGCCACCACTGGGCCGGATCTTGCTCGGCCCAACCGGGGCGCGGCGCGGAAATCGGCATCTCCTGCTGCGGAGACTGGGCGGCAGCGATCACGCGGCCGGTGGCGGCATCAAGAAGGGAGGCTTTTACTGCAGAACTACCGAGATCGAGTCCGAGGAGAAACATGGTGGGGATTGGAGTATGCCTACCTTATCACGACACAAATGCCCCCCGCCTTAACAAAAAGACCGATTTATCTTCTGATTAGCACAAAAGGCCCGAAATCAGATCCGCTCACTGCGGCGAAAGTCCGAGGGGGTGCGTCCGGCGACCAGGCGGAACTGGCGGGCGAAGTAGTTGCTATCCCCAAAGCCGACTTCGAGGGCGATCTCCGTCATCCCTAAGTCACTCTGGCGCAGTAGACGCTTAGCCGCTTCGATGCGTAGGCAGATGAGGTAATCGATGGGGGATTTGCCGGTGGCCTGGCGAAACACCCTCAGTAAACTCGTGCGCGAGTGGCCGGCAAAACGCGCGAGTTGCGCCAGCGTCCAGGGCTCGTGGTAGCGCTTTTCCAGGGCGCTAATCAGCTTACCCATCTGCAGCAGCGACTGGCTTTCATTGACCTCACTCTCGCCGTAGCGGCGGGAAAGAAAAACCATCAGCTCCACAAGCAGCCCGAGCAGAACCGCCTCGTGGCCGGGCAGGGCCCCGGCAGACTCTTTTTCGATGCGCTCGGACAACGCTTCGGCGATGCCCAATCCCTCGCGATCGAGCTGTAGGCGGCTGGAAAACTGGTGCGCGCTACGGAAGGTCGGCTCCAGCATAAAGAGAGCACTGTAGCCCGGCAGGCGCCGCAGCAGGCCGTTGGGCAGGGGCAGGCGAATCGGGTCATACATGACATTAACCAACACCAGATCCACCCGGTCGCGGAAGCAGTGCACCTGCTGGCCCTGCACCACGAATACGTTGCCCGCCGTAACCGGAAACGATTCCCCCTCCAGCACGTGCCGCCCTCGACCGCTCAGCACGAGGACCAATTCACAGAAATCATGATAGTGATCCACCTCGGTGATATCGTAAGCGTGCGAAGGCCGACCGGCGGGCTCGGTGCGCACCCGCCGCACGGTTACAGGAAAGCCTTCTGCGCCAAAATAATCGAGGCCTTGGGCGAGGATCGGCATATTCACTTAGCACTAAGGGATTCACCCTAGTCGGCGCAAGCCCGGTGACGGGCTCGCACCTACAAAACCTTCGCCGCCCAAGCCGGCAAAACCAGGCGCCGGCCGCAGGCGTGGTCGGCCAACAAGTTTTGCAGCCAAGGCCGCGAACACGAGCAGGTCAGAATTTCCACGAAATGTTGCCCGTTCTCGCTGCTGAGGCGGTAGCTGTCGACGCGCACGTTGACCGCCTCGCTCTCACCCACCAACTCGCAGACGAGGGCCACGGTTTTGGCGCGCGAATCGATCTTGAGCTCCCGCACCTGCCCGTAGCGAGTGATCAGGCCGTTGACGTATGTCCGGGCGGCTTGGCTGGCGACGGCGTCCTTGGCGGCGGTGAACATGGTTCAATCGCGATCTCGCCACCCCGACTTGGCAACAACTTCTTGCCACGTGTGGTCCCGAGGTAGCGCATCTGCGTTTGACCCGATGAAGCCGTGCGTGGAGTGTGCGCCAACCATGACGTTGGCCGATATCACCCAAGCGCTCCTCGCCTCCTACGAAACCGCAGGCGGCATCAACCATCTCGACGGCATCAACCTGCCCTCGGAGGACGCCGTGGATCGGCTTGCCACCGACTTCATGCACCTGCTGTTCCCCGGGTTCTTCGAGCCGCAGCCCGTGAGTAAAAAGGATGTACCCGCCCTCACCACCGCGCGGCTCGTCTCGATCCAAACCCGACTGGCCGACAACATCGAAAAGGCCCTGCGTCACGCCCGAGAAACGGAACCGGCCGCGCGCGCCGCCGCGTTGTCCATGCAGTTGCTCAGCCGCCTGCCCAACGTTCGCCAAATCGTGCAAACCGACGTTCAGGCCGCCTATGCCGGAGACCCCGCCGCCCGTAGCCTCGAGGAGATCATCCTGGCCTACCCCTGCGTGCTGGTCATCTCGCTACAGCGCATCGCCCATGAACTCTACCAACTGGGCGTCCCGTTGCTGCCGCGCATGCTCACCGAATATGCCCATGAACGCACTGGCACCGACATCCACCCCGGGGCGCGGATCGGCAGCCACTTCTTCATCGACCACTGCACCGGCGTGGTCATCGGCGAGACGGCCACCATCGGCAACCACGTAAAAATCTACCAGGGAGTGACTCTCGGGGCGAAGTCCTTCGAGGTCGATAACGACGGCAACCCGATCAAAGGGGTCAAACGCCACCCCGACATCGAAGACCACGTGACGATCTACGCCCACGCCACCATCCTGGGCGGCAACACCCGCATCGGCGCCCACTCGATTGTCGGTGCCAATGTCTGGATCATGGAACCAGTCCCCGCCAACAGCATCGCTTACTTCAAAAACGAGAGCTTGGTGATCCGCTCCCGGCGCAAAACCGAAAAAGCCCTCGAGTCCGCCGAATCCAGCGAGATGCAGGCCTGGGACTGCTCGATCTAGACCGACGCCGGTGAAACTGGGGCTGTCCCCGTTTCACCGGTGCAGTACCCGATAGCCACAAAAAAGGCCGGGGCTGGAAACCTGGCTTAAAGCCCTGGCTCCCCGCCCCGGCCTGCGTGAATGCAGCCGATCAGATGACCGCGCCGCTGGGGATAATCGCTCCCTTGGGAACGACCAGCACGCCGTCGCGGATAATCACCCCGTGCGGGTACTCGCCGTCGGCTTTACCCGCCGAGGAGAGCTTCACGTTGTCGCCAATGCGGGCGTTTTTATCGATGATCGTGTGCGAGATCTCGCAGTTGCGACCGACGCCGATGTTAAACACCCCGCGCGCGGCATTGGCCGCCTGCTGCTCGGGAGTCTCGTAGTAATCCGCGCCCATCATCACGACTTCGGATAACTTGGTGCCTTCGCCGACGTAGGAACGAATACCGAGCACGCAGCGCTTGATCGAGCAATCGGTAATAATCGAGCCATCGCCGATGACCGCGTGGTCGATGGCGCACTTGTTGAGCTTGGAGGCCGGCAGATAACGATCCTGGGTGTAGATCGGCGCGGTCGGGTCAAAGAAGTTGAAGGGAGGCAGCGGGTCGGACAGCGCGAGGTTGGTGTCGAAGAACGCCTTCACGGTGCCGATATCCTCCCAGTAGCCTTCGAAAATGTGAGCGAACAGACGCTTTTTACCGAGCAGCGACGGGATGACCTCTTTACCGAAGTCAGTCATGTTGTTGTCGAGCGCGTCGGCCAAAACCTGGCGGTTGAAAACGTAGATACCCATCGACGCGAGGCAGTGCTTTTCGCCCGTGGAGGAGTGCAGCGAGGCCTCCAACTTGGGGCTGAGCGTCAGCCCTTGGATGACGGCCGGATCCTTCGGCTTCTCGACGAAGCGGTTCACCGACAGGTCATCGTTGACCTGCATCAGGCCCAGACCCTCGACCTTTGAAACGGGGAAAGGAATCGCCGCGATGCTCACGTCCGCCTTGCTGGCGATGTGGTCCGCGATGATTTTGCGGAAGTCCATCCGGTAGAGCTGGTCGCCCGAAAGGATCAGCACCAGATCATGGGGGAAGCTGCGGAAATGCTGGAGATTGCGACGGACCGCGTCGGCCGTGCCCTGGTACCAGTTGGTGTTTTTCTCGGTCTGCTCGGCAGAGAGGATATCCACAAAGCCACCACCGAACGGGTCGAAATTGTAGGTGCTCTGGGTGTGGCGGTGGAGCGAGGCGGTGTGGAACTGCGTGAGCAGGAAGATCCGATTGATGTCGGAGTTGATGCAGTTGCTGATCGGGATGTCGACCAGACGGTACTTGCCCGCGAGGGGGACAGCCGGTTTGCACCGCTCCATGGTCAACGGATAGAGACGCGAGCCGCGCCCGCCGCCCATGACTACCGCCAAGACTTTTTTCTGCATGCTCATAAGAGTAGGAATCGAGAACTAGGGTTAGAGACAACTAGGGTTAAGGGATCAGGGTATAACCTTGCTCCACGCTTAAAGCCCCCCGTAAATTCGCGAGCTTAAACCTGTAAATATTTATGTGTGGAATCGTAGGCTACGTCGGGCGTCAAAAAGCATCCCCTATTCTCCTCGAAGGCCTCAAGCGCCTCGAGTACCGCGGCTATGACTCCGCCGGCCTCGCCGTGCAACAGGACGGGCGGCTGTTCATCGCGCGCAAAGTCGGACGGGTCGACAACCTCGTCAAAGAGGCGGCTAAGCACCGCTTTTCCGGCACCACCGGTATCGCCCACACCCGCTGGGCCACCCACGGCGGTGTCACCGAGGCCAACGCCCACCCCCACCTCAGCAGCGACGGCATGATCGCCCTCGTTCACAACGGCGTGATCGAAAACTACTCCGCGATCAAAAAATTCCTGCTCTCCAAGGGATTCACCTTTTCCTCCGAAACCGACACCGAGGTGCTGTCCAACTTGGTCGCCTACCACTACGCCAAAGAGCCCGCCGCCCCCGCCGGTGAGAGCCGCTTCCTGCACGCCGTGCGCAAAACCCTCCGCCACGTCGAGGGCACCTACGGCATCTCCGTATTGTGCAATGACTACATGGGTGAGTTGATCGCCGCTCGTAAGGGCTCCCCGCTCATCCTAGGCGTGGGTGACAACGAGTACATCCTCGCCTCCGATGTCTCGGCCTTGGTCAGCCGCACCCAGAACGTCGTTTACCTCAAGGACGGAGAGATCGTTCACGTCAACGGCAAGCAGTTCTCCATCTCCAACCTCGACATGGAGGATGTTTCCCCGGTGGTCGACAAGGTCACCTGGGCCATCGATGCCGCCGACATCAACGGCTACGCCCACTTCATGGAAAAGGAGATTTTCGAGCAGCCCGCTGCGCTGGAAAACTCCATGCGCGGTCGCTTCTCCGAGGACGGCTCCACCGCCAAGTTCGGCGGACTCAACCTCGGCCCGGTGGACTTCCGCCAGATCGACCGCTTTGCCTTCCTGGGCTGCGGCACCGCCTGGCACTCCTGCCTAGTGGCCGAGCACCTGATCGAGCGCTTCGCCCGCGTGCCCGTCGAGGTCGACTACGCCTCCGAGTTCCGCTACCGCAACGCGCCCCTCTCCGGCAACCCGCTCTTCTTTGTGATGAGCCAGTCCGGCGAGACCATCGACACCCTCGGCGCCCTCCGCGAAGCCCAGCGCAAAGGCTACAAGGTTTTGGCGATTAACAACACGGTTGGCTCCACCATCGCCCGCGAGGCCGACGGCGGCATCTACCAGCACGTCGGCCCCGAGATCGGCGTGGCCTCGACCAAGGCGTTCACGTCCCAGTTGCTCATCGGTGCCATGCTCGCCCTGCACGTGGCCCGCATGCGCGACATGAGTTTCGCCGACGGCGTCGAATACGTGGCCGCCCTCAAAAAGGCGCCCGACTTGGTGCGCAAGGCGCTCGAACAAGCCAGTCACATCAAGGCCGTCGCCAAGCGCCTGGCCAAGTACAACGACATGCTCTTCCTTGGACGCCTGTCGCTCTTCCCAATCGCCCTCGAAGGCGCACTCAAGCTCAAGGAAATCTCCTACATCCACGCCGAGGGCTACCCTGCCGCCGAGATGAAACACGGGCCCATCGCCCTCATCAACGAGCAGTGCCCGAGCGTGTTCTTCGCCCCCAAGGGCGAGATCTTTAACAAGGTTGTCTCCTCCATGCAGGAGGTGAAGGCGCGCAAAGGTCCGGTCATCGCCATCCTCACCGAGGGCTGCGAACTGCCCGAAGGCCTCGCCGACGAGATCATCACCATTCCAGAGTGCCACGAAGCCGTGCTGCCGATCGTCGCCACCATCCCCGTGCAACTACTCAGTTACTACATCGCCTGCGAACGCGGCTGCGACGTGGACAAACCCCGCAACCTCGCCAAATCCGTCACCGTGGAGTGATTTTTGAAGTAGCGGGTAGCGAGTAGTGAGTAGCGAGCATGCTCCGATCTCCGGACTACTCGCTACCCGCTACTCACTACTAGCTACTGATCCCCCTGCTACTTTTTCCCTCCATGAACATTTTCCCCCGCCGCGAGGACTTCCTTAAACTCGCCACCCAGGGCAACGTCATCCCGGTTTACGCCGACCTGATGGCGGATTTCGAGACACCCGTCTCCGCCTACGCCAAGCTCAAGGCCGCCGGCCCTTCCTACCTGCTCGAGTCGGTCGAGGGCGGTGAACAACTCTCCCGCTACAGCTTCATCGGCTGCCGACCGCGCAAGATCTTCATCTGCGGACCACAGACCACCGAGATTCGCATCCCCGCGCAATCAGGCCAACCCGCACGCACCGAGACCGTAGCCACCCCGCAGGATCCGCTCACCTTGATCGAGGCCGAGATGGCCGGCCACCATCCCGTGAGTCTGCCCGGCCTACCGCGATTCACCGGTGGCGCCGTCGGCTTCATCGGCTACGAATACGTCACCCGCATCGAGCCCACTGTACCGGCCGCAGCCAAGGACGAGCTCGGCATGCCGCTGCTCTATTTCATGCTGTCGGACTCCTTGCTCATTTTCGACCGCGCCAAACAAACCCTGCGTCTTTGCGTCAACGCCCACCTGCGCACCGCCGCCGATCCTGCCGCTGCCTACGACGCCGCCGTGGCCGAACTCCAGTCACTCTTTGCCCTACTGCGCGAGCCGCGCGCCCTTGCCCCTGCCCCGCTCGTGGAAACCGGCGTGGTGGCCGTGCCCCCAGGCAACTTCACTCAAACCGCCTTCGAGGCCGTGGTTGAAGGCACCAAGGAGTTCATCCGCTCGGGCGACATTATCCAGATCGTGCCCTCGCAGCGCTTCACCCAGCCGTTCACCAAAACCCCACTCGACCTCTACCGCGCGCTGCGCACGGTCAACCCGTCGCCCTACATGTTCATCCTCGAGACCGAGGATTTCGCGATCGTCGGAGCCTCCCCCGAAGTGCACGTGCGTCTGACCGACGGGTTGGTGGAGATCCGCCCGATCGCCGGAACGCGCAAACGCGGGCTCACTCATGCCGACGACCTAGCACTGGAAAAAGACCTGCTCGCCGACGAAAAAGAGCGTGCCGAGCACCTCATGCTCGTTGACCTCGCCCGCAACGACATCGGCCGGGTATGCGAATTTGGCAGCGTAACCGTGCCCGAGATGATGGTCATCGAGCGCTATTCGCACGTCATGCACATCGTCTCCCAAGTGGAGGGCAAGATCGCCAAGGACAAGACCGCCTACGACCTGCTGCGCGCCACCTTCCCCGCCGGCACCGTGAGCGGCGCACCCAAGATCCGCGCCATGCAGCTCATCGCCCAGAACGAGCCCTCCCAGCGCGGCTTTTATGCGGGTGCACTCGGCTACTTTGGCTACGACGGCAACAGCGACACCTGCATCATGCTGCGCACCTCGCTGATCAAAGACGGCCGCATCCACATTCAAGCCGGGGCAGGCGTCGTGGCCGACTCCGTACCGACTTCGGAATACCAGGAAACCGTCAACAAGGCGTCAGCCCTGTTCAAGGCCGTCGCCATGGCCGAGCAGTTTTAAGCCCCAAACCACAGCGGCGATCCGCACAGCCCCGAGGCAAACGTCTCGGGGCTTTTTTTCGCCTAAAGATCGCCCTGCTCCACCACCCGGCCGAAGTCCTGAGTCACGGCCTCACACAAGCCGGCGAAGGTTTCCTCCGCCAGCGGCAGCTTGCGCCCCTTCAGGAACGAAACGCCCCAGCGTCGCTTGAGTTTACGCTTTCCTAGGGGCAACGAAACCAACACGCCCTTGGCCAGCTCATCCCGCGCAATCCAAGGAGACAGCACCCCCGCCCCCATACCAATTTTCACCAACTCCTTGATCGCCTCCATACTGCCCAGCTCGATTACGTTTTTCAGCTCGATGCCCTCCTCACGAAAATACTTATCCACCATCCTAAAGGTGTAACTGTTCTTGTTGTAGAGGATCAGGCTCTCGGCCCCGATCGCCTCGGCCGGAGCCCGCCGCTTGGCCGCCCAGGGGTGCATCGGTGAAACCAGAAACTTGAGCTCGTCCTCAAACAACGGCCTAAACACCAAATCCGCCGCGTTCGCCTCGGACTCCAGGGTGAGCGCAATATCCACCTGATTACTGCGCAACAGTTCCATTTGCCGCGGATGGTCGCCGGATTCGATTTTGATCAGGCAGGAGGGAAAGCTCTGTTTGAATTCGCGCAGCACCGTAGGAAGGATGTGGTGACAGGCGGTCGTGCTGGCCCCCACCCGCAAGCGGCCCTGCCCCCAATTCTGCAATTCCTCGAGTGCGGTGCGCGCATCCTGCATCTCCCGCAAGATGCGCTCGGCATGGGGCATCAACTGTTCGCCCCCCTGCGTCAGGTGTACGCGTTTGCCCACCCGATCAAAAAGACGCACCCCGGCATCACGCTCCAAGGTCTTGATCGTATGGCTCACCGCCGACTGGGTCAGAAACAGGTCCTTGGCCGCCAAGGTGAAACTCCCCCGTCGGGCCAGAGTTACAAAGGCAAGCAGCTGCCGACTATCGAGCGTACTCATACATGAAGCCTTCTCATCGTTTTCATTAAAACAAACAGAAGCATTTCTTAGGCCAGCGGGGGTGAGTTGGCATGTCATCAGCTAAAGTAACGGTTATCCACGCATGCCGTCCCTTCGCCCAATGAAACCCCGCTCCTCCGCCGCGCATACCGCGCTGCGCATCGGTTTCATCGCGCTCAATGACGCCGCCCCGATCATCGTGGCACAGGAACACGGTTTTTTTAAAAAACACGGCTTGGCGGTCACCCTAAGCCGCGAAGTCGGCTGGGCGACCATCCGCGACAAAGTCATCCACCGTGAGCTGGATGCCGCCCATGCCCTCGGTGCGATGCTCATCAGCACCCGCCTCGGCATCAACTGCCTGCCGACCGACTGCCTGACCGCCTTTGTCCTAAACACCAACGGCAACTGCATCACCCTTTCCGAGGAACTCTGGCAGCGCGGCGTGCGCGATGCCCGCTCGCTGCGCGATGAAATCGTGCGCTCTCGGCACGAGCGCACCTACGTCTTCGGCGTCGTTTTCGCCCATTCCGCCCAACGCATCCTGCTCTGCGACTGGTTGCGCAGCGGCGGGATCGACCCGGAAAAGGACGTGCGCATCGTGATCGTTCCGCCCCCCCAGCTTTTCAGGAATTTGGCTGCCGGTACCATTGACGGCTACTGTGTGGGCGACCCGTGGAACTCCCTCGCGGTGCGCGAAAAAATCGGCTGGTGCCCCGACCTCAGCCCAACCCTCGCCACCGGTCACGCCGAAAAGGTGCTGATGGTATTAAACGACTTCGCCGAGACCCGCGCTGACGAACACTTCGCTCTCGTGGCCGCCCTGGCCGAAGCCGCCGCGCTCTGCGACCAACCCGCTTTCCGTCCCGAACTCAGCACCCTGCTTGCCCGTAAGGAGTACCTCAACGTCCCCGCCCGCGTCATCCAATCGAGTTTGGTTGGCCCGTTCGAGGCCGGCCACAACACCCGTTTTCCCGCCGCCGACTTCATTCAGTTTCACCGTGACGGAGCCAACGATCCAACCGAAGCCAAGGCCTCCTGGCTGATCGAGGGATTTAAACGCAATCGCTTCCTGCCCGCAGGCGTGACCCTGCCCGCCGACTTAGGCCCAAAAACTTTCCGTTCCGACCTCCACCATCTCGCACTGAAAACCGCTAAAATTGAAATCAACCATGAGCTCCTCCACGCCTGATTCACTTAACTTGGGCCGCCTCAACCGCCGAGCCTTCTTCACTACGGCCGCCAAGGGCCTCGGCGCCGCCGCCTTGCTCTCCAACCTGCCCAAGGGCTGGTCCGCTCCCGATGTAGGCACCTCCGAGGCCCCCGAATCGCCCAACGTGAACTTCGGCATGATCGCCCTCACCGATTGCTCGCCCATCGTCATCGCTCACGAAAAGGGCCTGTTCAAGAAATACGGTATCAACTCCACCGTGACCAAGGGCGCCAACTGGGCCGCCATTCGCGACAGCCTCTCATCCGGCTCGATTCAGGCCACCCACATGCTCACCGGCATGCCCTTCGCCTCGACCATGGGCCTACTCGGTTCTCCGAAGAAACCCATGATTATTCCGTGGCTGATGAACCGCAACGGCCAGGCCATCACCCTCAAGCAGGAGTGGAACGGCAAGGTCGGCGCCGACCCGAAGGCCATCAAGCCGTTCGCCGATGCCGCCAAGGCCAAGGGCGAGCCGCTCACCTTCGCAATGACCTTCCCGCCCGGCACCCACGCCATGTGGATGCGTTACTACCTGGCCGCCGGCGGCATCCACCCGGACACCGATGTCAGCCTGATCACCGTCCCGCCCGCCCAGATGGTCGCCAACATGAAGATCGGCAAAATGGACGGCTTCTGCGTCGGCGAGCCCTGGGGCGCCCGCTCCATCGCCGACAAAATCGGCTACACCTCGGTCACCACTCAGGACCTCTGGAAGGACCACCCCGAGAAGGTCTGCGCCTTTACCGAGGAGTTCGCCGAAAAGAACCCGAAGACCGTCAAGGCCGTCCTCAAGGCGCTGCACGAAGCCAGCGTCTGGCTCGACGACATGGCCAACCGCGCCGAGCAGTGCGAAATCGTCTCCAAGGCGACCTACATCAACTGCCCGCCGAGCATCATTCTCGGCCGCCTTATGGGCGACCTCGACTACGGTGACGGCCGCAAGGTCAAGGACGAGTACTACATGCACTTCAGCAAGCGGAACTGTAACTACCCGCAGCCCAAATACGGCACCTGGTGGCTCTCGCAGTTCCGCCGTTGGGGCATGGTCACCGGCGCGCCCGACTACGAGGGCATCGTCAAAAAGGTCATGCGCACCGATATCTACGAGGAAGCCATGAAGGAAATCGGCTATGTGCACGGCGGCCTCGACAACTCCAAGGAGACCCTCTTCGACGGCGTCACCTTCGATCCCGCTGATCCCGAGGGCTACGCGAAGTCCTTCGCGATTAATAGCATCAAGGGATGAGCCCCACCGGTCGCCTGATTCAGCGCGCGCTCGCCGATCCCTCCGTCTGGGCCCGGGCTGCCAAGCTCGGGCTCAGCGTGGGTCTCGTGCAGGCCGCGCTCAATCAGGGCGACCACTGGTTCAACCACCGCGTGGATGCCATCGTTGTCCTCAAGACCGTCCTGTCCCCATTAATCACCTTTTCCGTAGCGCTCTGCTCGTCGGTCGCCACCCGCGTCGAAAGCCTTAAATCCACCCGAACCAACACCACTTTATGAACAGTCAGAAATTCGATCACTTCGTCCGCCGCTTCGTGGATTTGATTCTCCTTCCGTGCATCGGACTGGGTATTGTCCTCGTGCTTTGGTCGATCTCCAGCGCCACCTGGGCCAAGGAACTCCCCTCGCCCACCAAGACCTGGGAAGCCAGCAAACCATACGTGGTCGAACCGTTCGCCAAACGAGGAGAGATGGACCAGGGCATTTTGCGCTTCACCTGGTATTCCCTGCAGCTCGTCGCCAAGGGCTACGTGATCGCCCTGCTCATCGGCACGCCCATCGGCTTCTTCCTGGGTCTCTCCAAGACCTTCACCAAAATTTTCGATCCGCTGATCCAAATCCTTCGGCCGGTTTCGCCGCTGGCGTGGCTGCCGCTCGGATTGGTTCTCTTCATCAGTATGGGTAAGGAGGCCGGCACCTATGGCGCGCTGTTCACCATCGCCATCTGCTCGATGTGGCCAACCGTCCTCAACACCGCCGTCGGGGTCCGTGCCGTTCCGCAGGACTACCTCAATGTCGGCCGCGTGCTGAAACTCTCCCGCTGGAAGACGCTCACCACGATTCTGCTGCCGGCCACCCTGCCCTACATGTTTACCGGCTTTCGCCTGAGCCTGGGCATCTCCTGGCTGGTGATTGTCGCCGCCGAAATGCTCACCGGCACCCCCGGCGTAGGCGGCTTCCTCTGGCAGGAATACAACAGCCTCATTTATGAACACATCATCCTGTCGATTATCGTCATCGGCGTGGTCGGTTTCATCCTCGACCGCCTGATGAGCCTGGTGGAAAGCCGCTTCAAGACCGCCTGAGCATCATGAGCTTTTTAGAACTCAAAAACGTTTCCAAGTCCTACGGCGGCACGCCCGTGCTGCGCGATGTCAACCTGTCCATCGCCGAGGGGGAGTTCGTCGCCATCGTGGGCTACTCCGGCCAGGGCAAGACGACGCTCATGTCCCTCATCGCGGGCCTGACCAAACCCGACTCCGGCTCACTCACCCTCTCCGGTCAACCCATCACCGGCCCCGGACCGGACCGCGGTTTGGTTTTCCAAAACTACTCCCTCCTGCCGTGGCTGACGGTGGCGGAAAACATCGAGCTCGCCGTGAAGGCGGTGTTTCCCGACCAGACGCCCGCTGAGTGCACCGCCCACGTCGATAAATACATCGCCATGGTGAAGCTCTCCCACGCCAAGGACCGCCGCCCCAGCCAGCTCTCCGGCGGCATGCGTCAACGTGTATCCGTCGCCCGCACACTCGCCATCAACCCGCGCATCCTCCTGCTCGACGAACCGCTCTCCGCCCTCGATGCGCTCACCCGCGCCAATCTACAGGATGAGATTTCCTCGATCTGGCAGAGCGACCGCAAAACCGTGGTTCTCATCACCAACTCCGTCGACGAGGCCCTCCTCCTGGCCGACCGGGTTATCCCGCTGACCCTCGGCCCCGGCGCCACTCTCGCCGCGTCCATCCCGATCGACCTGCCCCGGCCGCGCGACCGCAAAGCTCTCAATCACGACCCCCAGTTCAAGCGCCTGCGCGCCCAAATCACCGAACAACTCCTCGGCTTCGGTGCCAGTCGCACCTCTTCGACCACGCGCAAACTTGTCCTTCCCGACATTATGCCCGAGAACCTCGACGCCCCGCGCGTCAATCGCCCCCCGCGCCGTCTCTCCGAGGAAAAACAAGAAACCGTCGTCTCGCTCTAACCCATGAGTTCCTTCCTCGAAATTTCCCAACTCCACAAAACCTTCCCCACCCCGAAGGGCCCGCTCACCGTCGTCGAGGACTTCAACCTCAAGATCCGCAAGGGAGAATTCATCGCCCTGATCGGCCACTCCGGCTGCGGTAAATCCACGGTCTTGTCCATGATCGCCGGCCTCGCCGACATCTCTGAGGGCGGCATTATTCTCTCGGGCAAGGAGGTCACGGACGCCGGTCCCGACCGCGGCGTCGTCTTCCAATCGCCCTGCCTGCTGCCTTGGATGACCGCCTTCGAGAACGTCATGCTCGGGGTCAACCAGGTCTACTACACCGCCAGCAAACTCGAACGCACCCAGATCGCCGAGTATTACCTGTCTTTGGTTGGCCTGGGGGACGCCATGCACAAACGCTCCAGCGAACTCTCCCAGGGCATGAAACAGCGCTGCGGCATCGCCCGTGCCTTCGCCCTCTCGCCCAAGATGCTCCTGCTCGACGAGCCCTTCGGCATGTTGGACAACCTCACCAAAATGGAGCTTCAGGACGTACTCCTCGACCTGTGGCAGCGCGACCAGAAAACCGCCCTCATCGTCACCCACGACGTCGACGAAGCCCTCTACCTCGCCGACCGCGTGGTCATGATGACCGACGGGCCCAACGCCACCGTCGGTGACATCCTGGAAGTTAACTTCCCGCGGCCGCGCAACCGCAAACAACTCCTGGAGGACCCCGCCTATTACGCCGCCCGCGAACACCTGATCACCTTCCTCGAAGAACGCTCCCACCACCGCCCCCATCGCCCCGCCCAAGACCGTCCGCCCGCTGCGCCCGCCCCGTCTGCCGGCGGCCTGCGCAAGCTCTTCGGCTCCTTCGCCTCCACCTGAACCACCCGGGACCGGTTCTTAAAATCACTTTCCTCCAGTAATCCACCAACCATGAAAACGCACCTCCACTCCATTGCATTGATCGCCACACTCGGCGCCGCCTCCCTGGGAGCCCAGACGGCAGCCTACCCGGCAGCTCCAGTTGCACCGGCTGCCCCAGCCGCTGCGCCCGCCAAGCCCACCTCCTTCACCGAAGCCCTCACCATGGGCAAGGTTTCCGTCAACGCCCGTCTCCGTTACGAGCATATCGACCAGCCCACAACCAGGGCCGACGCCCTCACCGTGCGCACCCGTCTCGGCTACAAAACCGCCTCCTACCTGGGTTTGCAGGCCTTCATTGAGGGCGAAAACACCACCGAACTCGTCGACCAATTCCGTCCGGGCCCTAACGAGCCGACCAACACCACCAAATCAGTGGTTTCCGACCCCGAAGTCACCGACGTTTCCCAGGCTTGGGTGGGTTACACCCACGACAAAACCGGCCTCACTACGGGTCGCCAGAAAGTCATTTTGGACAACTCGCGCTGGGTCGGCGATGTCGGCTTTCGCCAGAGCGGCCAAAGCTTCGACTCCGTGTTCGTGAAGGATAATACCGTCAAGGACCTGAGCCTCACCTACGGCTACGTGTGGAACGTCAAACGCTGGTTTGCCGACACCGCCACCAATCCCGACTTCCAGTCCAACTCCCACATCATCAATGCCGCCTACAAGGTTTCCGACTATGGCACCTTAACGGGCTACGGCTACCTGCTCGATTTCGAGCACGGCGCCCCTGCTACTGCCCTCCAATCCACCAACGTCACTGACAACTCCAGCGCCACCTACGGTGCGAGCTTCGTGGGTGCCGCGCCGGTGACCGATACGCTCAAGGCCACTTACCGCGCCGAATACGCCACCCAGTCGGACTACGGTAGCAATCGTAACACCTACACGGCCGACTACTACATCGCTGAACTCGGCGCCGCCCTCAAAAGCGGTTACGCCCTGAAGTTTGGCTACGAGGTACTCGGGCAAGATGGCAGCACGCCTGATGCGAACAAAGTTATCCGCACCCCGATCGCCACCCAGCACGCTCATAACGGCTGGGCCGACGTCTTCCTTCGTACGCCCGACGGTGGCTTGGTCGACTCCTATGTATCCGTTGCCGTGCCGCTTCCTGGCGCCGTGACCCTGACCACGATTTATCACAGGTACCAAGCCGATGTCGGGGGTGCCGACTTCGGAGACGAAATCGACGTGGTCGCTGGCTACAAGGTGAACAAAAACCTCAGCCTCACCGCCAAGACCGCCTTCTACAATGGCGCGGGCGACAGCAAAGTTGCGGCAGCCTCAGCAGCCGTGAAATCCGACAAGACCGTCTACTGGCTCCAGGCCGACTACGCGTTCTAAACCGTTAAACTCAATCCACCGCCCCACCCAAGCGAACCTTGGCGTGGGGCTTTTTTATACACTTTCACCATGACCAAAGCCGCTCTCACCGCCGCCATCCTCGCCGCCAAAAAGTCCAAGCAGCTCACCTGGGCCGCCCTCGCCAACGCCGCCGGACTATCCGAGGTCTACACCACCTCCGCCTGCCTGGGCGAAAACGCCCTGCCACCCGACGCCGCCGCGCGCGTCGCCGCCGCCCTCGAACTCGGACCCGACATCGCCGAGGCCCTCACCGAATTCTGCAACAAGGGCGAAGCCGCCGCCACCGTCACCAAGGAGCCACTCCAATACCGCTTCCAGGAAATCATCTACGTCTACGGCCCCACCCTGAAGGCCCTCATCGAGGAGAAGTTCGGCCCCGGCATCATGAGCGCCATCGACTTCACCATGTCGGTCGACCGCGTGGCCGACCCCAAAGGAGACCGGGTTAAAATCGAAATGTGCGGCAAGTTTCTCGGCTACAAAACCTGGTAATCACCCCCGGCCCGTCTCCGCTTCGCGAAGCCCGCTCACGATCATGAGCGGGCTTCATTGTTTTATAAAAAACCATTCAACGCTTTAATCATCCACTCCGGGCTTCTGGCACCCTGACTGCTAAATGTCGGGAGTGAACGCCGTCTCCGCTCCCTCCTCCACACCCTTCTCCGCCGACCAGAAAGAATACCTGCAAGGTTTCATGGCCGGCGTGGCCGCCTCCGGCCAATTCCCCCTTTCCTCCGGCGCGGCTCCTTCCTCGTCTGCCCCAGTCCCCGCGGCCACCGTCGAACCCACCGTCCACGGCACCCCGCTCGCCGACCTCTGCAAAGAGGAAAAATGGAAGCACGACGAGAACCCGCTCGATTCCTGGGAGCGGTTGCTCGCCCACTCGAGTGCCGACAAATTCCCTGATGCGGAGAACATGTATCGATTTAAAACCCACGGGCTGTTCTACGTCGCCCCCGCCCAGGACAGTTTTATGATCCGTCTGCGGGTGCCAGCCTGTGAAATCAGCGCCCACCAATTTCACGGTCTCGCCGAGCTCGCCGCTGATGTCGGCAACGGCCACGTCGACCTGACCACCCGCGGCAACCTTCAGCTGCGCGAACTACGCCCGCGCGACCTAGTGACTGTGCTCACCCGGGTGCGCGAACTCGGCCTCACTTCACAGGGCGCCGGGGCCGACAACATCCGCAACGTCACCGCCTCGCCCAACAGCGGCTTTGACCCCAAGGAATTGCTCGACGTGCGCCCCTACGCCAAAGCGGTGCACCACTACATCATGAACCACCGCGACTGCTACGGGCTGCCGCGCAAGTTCAACATCGCCTTCGACAACGGCGGCAGCCTCACCGTGGCCGCCGACACCAACGACATCGCCTTCATCGCCACCCGCGTCGTCGGTCGCGCCGCCGGCTCGACCGACGACGCGATTTCAAATCTGAAATTTCAAATCTCAAACTCAGACTCTGAGATTTCAGATATCAAATCTCAGATCGCAGATCCCCTCTCTGAAATATCAAATTTCAAATCTGCGATCCCCTCCCCGGGGGTCTATTTCCGAGTGCAACTGGGTGGCATCACCGGCCATCAAGACTTCGCCCGCGACACGGGCCTGTTGATCAAACCCGCCGAAGCAACTGCGGTGGCCGCTGCCATGGTCCGCGTTTTTGCCGAAAACGGCGATCGCACCAACCGCAAAAAGGCCCGCCTCAAATACCTCCTGGATAAATGGGGCTTTGAGCGTTTCCTCGAAGAGACCCAGAAAAAGCTCTCCTTCCCGCTGGTGCGCGTGCCGCTGACGGCCTGCGAGCCGCGCCGCCCACTGATTAAGCACGGCTGGATTGGCCCGTACCACCAAGCGCAACCGGGCCTCACCTCGATCGGCGTCGGTATTCCGATCGGGCGCATGTCATCCAAACAAATGCACGGCCTGGCTACGCTCGCGGCCAATTTTGGCAAAGGCGAACTGCGCCTGACCATCTGGCAAAACGTGATGATTCCCCACGTGCCCAACGCACTGGTCGCCTCAGCCTGCCGGCAGTTAAAGAACCTGGGCTTCACCACCGAGGCGTCCAGCACCACCAGCGGTATCGTGGCCTGCACTGGCAGCCGTGGCTGCAAATACGCCGCTGCCGACACCAAAGGCGCTGCCGCATCCCTCGCCAAGCACCTCGACCACTCCAACCTCGCGGTCGAACAACCGGTCAACCTGCACTTCACCGGCTGTGCGCATTCCTGTGCCCAGCACTACTGCGGCGACATCGGCTACATCGGCGCCAAACAGCCCGACGGCACCGATGGTTTCCACTTGGTCCTGGGTGGCGGACTCGATCTCGAGCAAGGCATCGCCCGCGAAGTTTTTCGTGGGGTACGAGCCACCGAGGTCAACGCCCTGACCGAAAAAATCCTCGGCACCTACCAGTCGCGCAAAACCTCTGGTGAAACCTTCGTGGAGTGGAGCCGCCGTCACAGCGTCAAAGAGCTGCAAGAGCTCATCAACGCCTAGCTTCCCGCCTACTCGTTCTCCCTCCGACTTCCGCCCTCCGCCCACCTCCCCTTTCCGCCCAAATGAGCACCGTCCCTCTCATCCCCGAGTCCGCCCCTTTTTCGCCCGAACAACGCGCCTGGCTCAACGGCTTCCTCGCCGGTATTTTCAGCCGAGCGCCCGGCGATGGAATCTCAAATCTAAAATCTGAGATTTCAAATCGCGCCACCGCTCTGACCCCGCTCGCGATTCTCTTTGGCACCCAGACGGGCACCGCCGAAAGCCTCGCCAAACAGGCAGCCAAGGAAGCAGGAAAACGCGGTTTCGCCGCCACGATTCTCGACGTGGCTGCGGTCAGCGTCGATCAGTTGCCCGCACACAACAACCTGCTGTTGATCAC
>CAMBUJ010000011.1 GCA_945871005.1 Opitutus sp. GAS368
ATGGAGATGCAGCTCAACGCCTTGTCCCAGCTCGGTTTGCTTTCGCGCTTTGTGGGCATGCTGACCGACTCGCGCAGCTTTTTGTCGTATCCGCGCCACGAGTATTTCCGGCGCATCCTGTGCGGGCTCATCGGGGCGGATGTGGCGGCGGGGTTGATCCCTGCCGATGAGGCGGCGCTGGGCAAGCTGGTGGGCGATATCTGTCACGCTAACGCGGTGGCTTATTTCGGGCTTGAGCCGGGCCGGTTCTAAGGGCGGCGGTCCGAAAAGTAGCGCAGACTTCCAGTCTGCTTGGTGTGGGTTAAGTGAGGCCCGAGGCAGACTGGAAGTCTGCGCTACTTGGCGTTGCTCGGCGTTCCCTGCGTGCGCCCTGAACGCGGTCTTGCCTGCGGAGGGTAAACCCCTAACGTCTCGCTCCCCCCAATGATCCGCACGCTAGGCCAAAACACACTTCATCTCGTCGAAGAAATCGGTGATTTCGCCGTGTTCACGACCCGTGGTTTCACCGAGGCGATCGGGGCCCGCAAGTTGGGTCGGCGGATCGTGCGGGCGATTTATGAGCAGGGGGTACGCTGCGTGCCGGTGATTGTGATTGTCGGTCTTTTTACCGGGCTGGTGCTCGGGCTGCAGGGCTATTACGTGTTGAACAAATTTGGCTCCGAGGGGCTGCTGGGCACGCTGGTCGCGCTCACCTTGGTGCGCGAGCTCGCCCCGGTTTTGGCCGCGCTCATGTTGGTCGGCCAGGCCGGCTCGGCCCTCGCCGCCGAACTCGGCATCCAGCGCAACAGTGAGCAAATCGACGCCTTGGAGACGATGGGCGCGAGCACCTACGCCTACCTGATTTCCCCGCGGCTGCTCGCCTCGCTCCTGGTTTATCCGATCCAGACCGCCCTGTTCTGCCTTGTCGGGTTGTTGGGCGGTTATCTGTCCGGCTCGGTGTTGTTGAACCTCCAGCCCGGCGTGTATTGGTCGGCCATTTACAAGGCGGTCGAGCCCCAGGATGTGGCCGAGTGTTTCATCAAGGCGGGTTTTTTCGGCCTGCTGACCATCGCGATCTGCGCCTACAACGGCTTCAACGCCCACCGTCGCCGCGGTTCCACCGGGGCGCGCGCGGTGAGTGCTTCGACCACCCGCGCCGTGGTCTTTTCGAGCATTGCGGTGCTGGCCACCGATTACCTGATCACCTCCCTGCTGGTTAAGCACCCGTGAGCACCCCGTCCTCCGTTTCCGACCTTTTTCTCGACATCCGGGGCGTGACCAAACGCTTCGGGGATAACACCGTGTTGGCCGGCGTCGATCTGGCTGTGCCGCGCGGCACCGTGGTCACGGTGCTGGGTAAAAGCGGCACCGGCAAATCCGTGTTCCTCAAATGCTTGGCCGGCATCGTTCGGCCGGACCAGGGCGAGATCCGCTTCGACGGACAGGTCCTCAACGCCGCCAATGCCATCGCCCGTGGGGAGTTTCGCCGCCGCTGCAGTTACCTGTTTCAGAGTAACGCCCTGCTCGATTCGCTCACCGCGCTGGAAAACGTCGCGCTGCCCCTCGAGCAGACCACCCAGATCCCCAACCGGGAGATCCGTCGCCGGGCGCTGGAGGCGCTCCACCAGCTCGATCTTACCAAGCACCGTGCGCACTATCCCAGCCAGTTGTCTGGGGGCATGCAGAAGCGCCTGGCCCTGGCCCGCGCCATCGTCACCCGTCCGGAGTTGGTCCTTTTTGATGAACCGACCGCCGGGCTCGACCCGATCCGCCGCAATCACGTGTTCGAGATGATCGTCAAATACCAGCGTCAGTTCGGGTTTACCGCGGTGCTGGTGACGCATGACCTGCCTGAGGCGCTGGTGGCCAGCGATCAGGTGGCGCTGCTCGACGGCGGGCGTATGCAGTTTCAGGGCACCCCGGAAGCCTTTAACCGTTCAGAAAACCCCATGGTGCGCGCCTTTCGGGACAGCGCGGAAACCTTGCGGGAAACGCTCGCGGCCCTGCGCCGGGGCGAAACCATTACCTCGGAAGACGATTTATGAAACAGTCCAGACTGGAACTGATTGTGGGTGTGTTCGTGCTACTCGGCCTCGCGGCGGTGGCCTACTTGGCCGTGCGCATCGGCGCCGGGGCGCTGGTCGGCGGCGACACCTACGACCTGAAGGCCCGCTTCACTAACTCCGGCGGCCTCAACCCCGGCAGCAACGTCATCGTGGCGGGTGTGACGATCGGGCGGGTCAGCACGATCGAGCTTAACCCGAAGGACTTTAGTGCCGTAGTGACCTTTAGCGTGCGCAAGGTTTTCCAGCTCCCCGTCGACTCCATTGCCTCGATCAAAACCACCGGCCTGATCGGGGATAAGTTTTTGTCGCTCGCCCCCGGTGGCGAGAGTGAGGTCCTTGCGCCTGGAGCCCTGATCACCGACACCGAATCCACGGTTGATCTGGAGTCGCTCATCAGCCGCTTTGCCTTTGGCAGTACCAACGCGAAACCCAAGCCCACTGAAACCAAATGAACCTGCGCCTGTTTAAACTCGCCGTTTTCACGGTCCTGTTTTCCTCCGTCGGCCTCGCCGCCGCCGAACCCGCCGCCGAGGTCAACGGGGTGGTCAAGGGCGCGGTCGATGAGGTGCTGGCTGTCGCTTACGACAGCGCGACCGCGACCACGCCGCTTGCCCTGCGGGTGCGTCCGGTGCTGGAGAAGTATTTCAACTTTGAGTCGATTACCCGCAAGGCGGTCGGTCCGGGCTGGCAGCAGTTCACCCCCGAGCAGCAGGCCTGCACGGTTACGCTCTTCACCGAGGTGGTGATTCGCAATTACGCCGACCGGTTCGAGGCAGGCGATCGCCCCGGCATTACCTATTTGGCCGAGGTGGTTCCCGATCCCAAGCGCCCCAACGTGCGCGAGTTGCCCACCTCGATCGATTACGCCGGCAAGAAGTACAGCGTGATTTACCGCATGGAAAAGAGCGCGGAGAATTGGCGGATCGTCGACGTGAAGATCGAAGGGGTGAGCATGATCGCCAATTGGCGCTCGCAGCTGAATCCTCTTTTCCAGCACGGCGGCGCCCCCGAAGTAATCGCCACCCTCAAACAAAACCTTGCTAACTCCGCCGCCAAATGAACTCCCTTCACCCCCGCTTGCTCGCCTGTTTGCTGGTTGCTGTCGCCGCCTCCGCCCCGCTAGCCCAAGCGCAGAAAACCCCCGCCTCGCCCGATCCGGCGGTGGTCGAGGAGATGGATGAGTATGCCAACGTGCAAATCTCCGATCCGCTCGAGCCGATGAACCGGGCGATTTTTAAGTTCAACGATGGGCTCTACACCTATGCGTTGCGCCCCATTTCCAAGGGCTATGTGGCGGTGGTTCCCGCCGTGGCTCGCGAGGGCATTGAGAACTTTTTCAATAACCTGCTGTTCCCGGTGCGGGTCGTGAATTGCTCGCTGCAAGGGAAGTTTCACCGCGCCGGGTTGGAGACGGGGAAATTCGCGGTCAACACCGTGGCCGGTCTGGCTGGTTTTATCCGCATCTCCGACGATGTGCCTGCGCTGGCTTCGATTCCGCGCGAAGACACCGGGCAAACCTTCGGCGTCTGGCATATTGGCCAAGGACCGTATCTGGTGCTGCCGCTGTTCGGGCCGGGAACGGCTCGCGACACGGTGGGCATGGTCGGGGATTATTTTCTCAGCCCGCTCAACTGGGACGTGCAGCAGAATGTTGAGTGGTATAACTGGAAGGTCGAAACCGGCGTAACCGTGGTCAACGGGGTCCAGCGCCTGCCCGGCACGCTCAAAACCTACGACGCCGTGCGTAAAGACGCCCTCGATCCCTACATCGCGGTGCGCAGCTCCTACGTCCAGTACCGCGAAGCCGCGGTTAAGCAGTAACCGCCCTGCGCGGACGCTGAAGTTAACCTCCGCTTTATCCTTGTGCGCATCAGCGGTGGAGCGGCGCGTGGCGTCACCTTACAGGTTCCCAAGGGCGACGTGACGCGACCGGCGACCGACGGGATGCGCCAGGCGGTGTTTTCGAGTTTAGCCGGGCGGTTGCCCGAGGCGCGGTTTGTAGACCTGTTTGCCGGCAGCGGTGCTTATGGGCTGGAAGCGTTTAGCCGCGGGGCTTGGGGTGGGGTGTTTGTTGAGAAAAACCTCAAGGCCGCCGAGTGCATCCGAAAAAACATTGCGGCGGTCGCCAAGAGCGCAGGGCGGGCGGAGGCGGGTTTGAGCCTGCGGGTGGCCGACGTGCTGAGCTGGGCCCCGGTGCCGGGCGAGGGGCCGGACCTGGTCTTTATCGATCCGCCCTACGAGATCATCGAGGAGGTGGGACTGCGGTTGTTTGCCCGCATGGCTGAGTGGTGGCCGGCGGGGGCGGATCCGGTGGTGGTCTTTGAGATGCCGGGGGAGCTTACCTTGGAGCCTCCTGGCTGGAGCTGCGTGAAACGCTTGGGCAAAGGCGCGCGCCAGCCGACCACGGCGTTTTTCCGCCGCGGGTGAAGGGGCTTTAGCGCAACCGTGTGATCGCCAGGGCGGCGACGACCGCTGTCTCGACCCGCAGGACGCGGGTGCCGAGGTGAGCCAAGGTGAACCCGGCGGAGCGCAGGGCGTTGCGATCCCCCGGCCCAAAGCCGCGCTCGGGTCCGAAGGCCAGCACCTGAGGACCACTGGCGGTGTCACCTAGGGTGTTCGCTGATGCGTGGTAGTGTCCGAGCGGTTGGCTTGCTTCGTAGTTGTCCAGCGCGATGCAGTGGGCCGGGGCCAAGGTGGCTAAGGCCGAGGCGAGGGTATGCGTCCAGGTGACCGCAGGGATGCGAGTTTCGAAGGCTTGGGCTGCTCCTGCTAGGCAATGCCGGCGCCACTCCCCGCTCGTCCAAAGGGTGCTGCTCGCGTAGTTCGGGTCGGCACGTTCCGTGGCGATAAAATGCAGTTCCGTTGCACCGAGGGTGGTCGCATCGCGGAGAATGTCTCGGGCGGTCTGCGGCCGCGGCAAGCCGATCAGCAGCACCGTGGCCGGGAGGGGCGCGGGTGAGGGCCCCCAGTGGAAAGCGAGAGTGAGCGCGTCGGCCCCGAGCGCGGTGAGGGTGGCTTTGCCGCAGGGGCCGTCGACCAGCCCGACATCGAAGGAGTCGCCTTGGCGGCGGCGCAGGACGTCGAGAATGTGCCGGGCCCGCGGATCGGTTCGGGGTAGGGGCGCGGACAGTTCAGTGGCGTCGAGGAGAACAAGGTTCACGGGTGTAAAAGATAAGTCCGCGGCGACGCATCGGTCACAGCGGACTTAGGGCTAGCAAAGCGACGGGCGAGCGCGACGCGTTTTTTGGGCGGGGTTAAATCGAGCCAGCGTGCGGGTCACGCGCGAGCCGGATGGGCTTAGAAGTCGAGTTCGTCCTTGTAGTCGGCGCGTAGGGCGGCGGAGGTCAGCTCGGTCCACTTACTGATTCCGTAAGGGCTACTACCGCCGAAGTCGGCGAGGGATTCGTCGTAGTGGAAGGCGGCGTTACCGACCATGACCACGGTTTTGGCCACCACCGAACCGAGCACATCGCCGTTGCCGTTAATAAAGACCGCTGCGGAAGGCGCGTAGACGACGGCGCTGAGCACGCCGTTGCCTTTGATGTCGATGTTTTGGGCGGTGGGGTTAGTGCCCCAGATCTGGAAGTTGATCGGTTGTTGCGCCACGGCGGTGGTGGCTGAGGAAGTACCGTTGGCCACGCCATTGCCGCTCAGGGTGACGTCGGCGGCCGCGTAGAGCTCGAGGCGGCTGCCGTTGTCGATTTGGATCGACCCGCTGCCGCCGCCGGTGGCGACATCGCCGGTGGCCACGAGGACGACATCGTTGCTGCCGGTGACCGTAAGGGTCTTGTTGGTCAGGCTGACTCCCGTCGTGGCGTAGTAATATTTACCGTCGGCGGCGGGGCTGTCGCCGCCGCGCGGCAGGGTGAGATTGGAATTGACCGGGCCTAGGGCGGTGTAAGTGGCGCTCGGCGCAGTAACGGGATCGAGCGAGGAGATGAAGTCGGTGGAAACCCGGTCGGGGTCGACCGTGGCGGTGGTCCAGTCGGACTTGTCCTTGGCAGCGGAGTCAGCGCCAAGGATCGAGCCGCCGGCACCCACCGTGTTGGTGCTGTCGTCTAAGCCGGTGGCAACGAAGCCCCAGATGTCGGCATTTTGGACTGCAACCACATCAACGGAGACGGAGATACTGCCGACAGTGCCGCCATCCAAGAGCACGGCTGTGCTATAGGGTACAGTGGAGCCACCCGAAACCGAGTTCCAGCTGTCGACCGAGGCATTGTTTCCCTTAAAAATGATGGTTTCTTTGGCGACGAGGCCATTGGCGAACTTGGAGCGCTTGCGCAGCACCACGGTCACCCATTTTTCGATCGGGGCCTGGTGGTTGGGGATGACCGAAGCTTTGACGGCGATGACCGGGGCGCTGCCGCTGGTGGTGGTGTTGGACACGTGGACGCGGGTGTAGCCCGCGGTGTTTTGGCCGAGGTCAACCGGGCCAAAGGTGCGGGTGGCTTGGGAGCCGGCGAGCGTCCAGCCGGTCCAAGCGGCGGTGTTGCCCTCCAGGTTGCGATTGATCGACCAGAGCGCCTCCTCCAGGCCGGTCTCGGCCAGGTTCATGGCGGAGTTATTGTGGAACGCGCGGCCGGATATTTTCAGGTTGGTGCGGGCGATCGACAGATAAGATCCGATGGCGATGGCCAAGCCGGTGGCCAGCAACAGAGCGACGATGAGAACGGCGCCGCGTTGCGATGAGGGAAAGGAGCGGGAGGAATTCATGTGGTGGTCACCTTGTTGCGAAGGACGTACCGGGCGGAGAGCACCGTGTTGGACACGGCGGCGGCGGTGCGGTTGACGCGCTGGGCCTTCAAGGAGAGCTGGATCTGTTTGGTGTTGGTGCCGGCCAGCGCGAGGTTGGACAGGCTCACTTGGGTTCCATCGAGTTTGTAGCCGATGAAAGAGAATTCCGAGATGCCGGTGAGCAGGTTGGTTCGGGTGCCGTTCAGGGTGCGATAGAACTGGGCGGTGCCCGCGTCGTAGCCGTAGGTGATGCTGGTGGAGTTGACCACGAGGTTGATCACCGAAGAACTGCTGTAGGTGATGCTGCTGGCCTGGCGGGCATCTTGGGCGAAGCGCTCCAGGCTTGCACGCGCTTGCGACTCGAGATCGACATAGCTGGCCATGTTAACGCTGGTGCGGCCGATGAATAGGAAGACGGTGAGGACTCCGGCCATGATGAGCGCACCGAGTGAGGTGGCGACCATCAGCTCGACCAGGGTCATGCCGCGGGCGCGGGGATTACGCGCCGGCGAGGGTATAGTAGTAGTCATAGAGGCCGTCCTTGCAGTAGCGGGTTATGAAGGTGCGGGTGTGGCGCCTGCCGAAAGCACCGGCCCAGTTAACCACCAGCGTGATTTCGCGCATGGTGGTTTCGCGGCCGGATACCGGCACGCTTTGCAGGGTCAGGGTGAAGTCTTTGGCGTAGCTGGTGTCGGCAGCGAAAACGCTGTCGATGTTCACCGCCGTGGCGGTGTCGGGGAGGGCTTGGACATGGGACCAGCTCATCAGCCGAATGCTCTCGGTTTGGCTTTGCATCACTTGCGATGCGAGGGTCAACCGGCGCCCGTAGTCGATACTGCGCAGCCCAGCTTGCAGAGCGATGACAGAGCTGCCGATGGCCAGAATCATCACAAAAGAGGCGGCCAGGACCTCGACCAACGTAAAAGCGCGATTGGCATGGCAACTCCAGTGCGAACGACGGTGGCTGGACATGTGATTAGATTATCACAGGTAAATAGACGGGCGGTAGTGCAGTGCGTATTGTAGCCCTAGTTAGGCCCTACTTTCGAGGAGGGGAATGGCCCTATTTGGGGGGCACGTCGGGCATTTCACTGTCGGCTTTCATGAAATCGCCCTTGACTCGACCCCGTAGGTTTGGGTTTCTGTTCGGCTTACCCATTTCTAATCCGCCATGGCCAACACGAAATCCGCTATCAAAGCCGCCCGTAAATCCGAGCGTCTCACCCTCCGCAACAAGGCCGTTAAGACCCGCCTGAAGACTCTCCACAAGAAGTTGGAAAAGGCCGCCGCTGGTACCGACCAGGCCGTCGCCAAGGTCGCCGCCGCCGAGTACGTCTCCGCGATGGACAAGGCCACCAAGTCCGGTGTCGTCCACAAAAACGCCGCCGCCCGCGCCAAGTCCCACACCGCGAAGATCGTTTTCGCCAAGTAACCCCTCCCGGCGCCCCGCGCCTTAGGTTTTACTCCCGCCTCCGCCAGCCCTGTGCTGCGGGGGCTTTTTTGTTGAGCCGGAGCCGTTCCTGATCGGCGTTGGGAGCCGTCCCGGCCGGTATTCTCTCGGTTACCCCGCCCCGATTCATCATTGGCCGGAGCAAATCCCTTTCCCTTTCGTATGAATCTCTATCTCGCTTCGGGTAACGCCCACAAGGCCGCCGAGATGAACGCGCTCGCCCTAGCCAGTCAGTTGGCGCTGAGCATCGTCTCGGCCAAGGCGGTCGGCGGTATGCCGCCGGTGGTCGAAGACTCCGGCACGTTTGTGGGCAACGCCCGCAAAAAAGCCCGCGCCCTCCACGCGATCCTGCCGCCCGGTTCCTGGGTTTTGGCGGACGACAGCGGCCTGTGCGTCGATGCGCTCGGTGGTGCGCCGGGGGTGGAGTCGGCGTATTATGCCGGTCCCGCCGGCGATGGGGCGGCCAATCTGCGCAAACTGGTCGACGTGATGGCGGCGGTGCCGCCGGCGCAACGCGGGGCACATTTTGTCTGCGCCCTGCTGGTGATCGGCCCCGACGGCACCGAGGCGGTGTTCGAAGGTCGTTGCGAGGGCGTGCTGGGCGAAGCGCCTAAAGGCGGTACGGGCTTCGGCTATGATCCGCTATTTTTACCGAACGGTTACAGCGAAAGTTTTGCCCAGTTGGGCGACGCGGTTAAAAACGAGTTAAGCCACCGCGGCCGGGCCTGGACGCAGCTGGCGACGTGGATGAAGGCTTGTTTAGTTGGGTCGCTGAACTGAGGTTATCGGCCATGGAGATCGATCAGCGCGCCCAGTCGTCTGCTCCTCGCGAGGTCAATCCACTGGGTTTTGCTGCCTCTCTCACCAGTATCTTTTTGCTACTAGCCGGTTTCAGCGCCAGCAAACACGAGTTATGGCGCGACGAAATGCAGGCGTGGCTGATCGGGCGCGACATGGCCAGTCCAGCAGCCGTGATCGCGCAGGCCCATTACGAAGGGGCGCCGCCGCTTTGGAATTTAATGTTGTGGGGGCTTAACCGCATCTCCCCGGCGCCCGAGCTCATGCAACTGGCGACCTGGCTGCTGGCGGGGCTGACGTTTTATATTGTATGCCGTTGGGCTCCATTCAACCGGTTGCATAAACTGCTCCTGCTGGGTAATTACTATCTGCTGTATGAATATGGAACGGTCTGCCGGAACTACCTTCCCGGTATCCTTGCACTGTGTTTGGCGTGTGTATTCCTTCTGCCCAGCAAGCCTCGACCTTGGCTCGGGGCCTTGTGTTTGGTTCTTTCCGGGTTTGCCAGCGCCCACACGTTAATCATCGCCGGCGCGCTTACAGTTGCCTTTTTTGGCCTGCCGATCTTGGCGCGAATCGCCCCGCGCCGTTTCGCTAAGTTCATAGGTGCAGAGCAAGAAACGCATTTAAGTGGGCCTGCTTTTTTGTTTGTCGCCACGACTGTGGGGCTTTTGGCGGCGGCGGTGATAGCCCGGCCTTTGCCGGATACCTATTACGCCTCGGCGGCGTTATGGAATACCGATTGGTCGCTGTCCCATTTCTCGCGCATTTGTGCCGCATTCGTGGCCTCCTCATTTCCGCTGCCACGGGCTCCAGGATTTTTTTGGATTCCGCCCTGGGATGTGCCGTTTCCTACCTACAGTGAAACACACGCACTCCTCGCTGCCTCATTTCTTTGGTTTTTATCGGTTCTGGTTTTCCTTCGATCACCGCGCGCCTTGCTCGCCTATGTGTTCGGGACACTCGGCTTGGCTCTCTTTCTGTATACTAAATTCCTCGGGTCTTTCCGGCATACGGGATTACTGTTTTTTGCCTTTTTATTCGCGACCTGGATATTGTTTTCAGCGCCGGAATCCCCTGTTTCACGTCTTTCAAAATGGCGGCAGCGAGTGACGTCCCTGTTGCTGACCCTTATGTTGGCAGCACAGGCATTCACGGGTTTGTGGGCGGTGCGGGAGGACTATCTCCGCCCCTTTTCTGGTGGTAAAAATACGGACGAATGGTTGCGTAGCAATGGTTACGCGGATGCGTTTATCGCCGTTTGCCCGGACTGGGCGGGCGCGCCGCTAGCGGGTTACCTCCACCGCACGTTATATTATCCGCAGGACAGGCGTGAGGGTAGCTTTACCCGCTGGGTGCGCAGTCGCGATGATTGCATCACGCATGAGGAATTCTATGCCCGCGCGCTGATCGCCGCCAAGGGCAGGCCCATGGTGATGATTTCGGATCGTAATCTGCCGGAGGATTTTTGTTTGGAGCACGATATTCAAAAACTTGTTTACATCGCCGGCTCACTGACGCCGTTTGAAGAGTACGTTGTTTACTATAAAAAGCCGGATCCGGCTGGGACGTTCACTCGTAATAATGAGCCGGTAAAATCGGCAACCGAGTAAAATGAAGGGCGTTATTAATAAAAACGAGCTTTGGGTGCCGGCCTTACTGGTGCTGTTGGCTGCTGCTGTCCGGCTCCTGCTTTTTTCAGGTGTTTATGGCCATGACGATTGGGCTTATCTTTTTTATATTCGGAGCTACACCAACGGCCAAACCGAGGAGATTCTGCATTCGCTTTGGGGGCTTCGGTTTATGATTTGGTTTCCCGTGGCGGTGTTTTTTAAGGTTTTCGGGGTCTCGTTTTCGGCGGCCTTTGCGCCTAGTTTTATTTTGGGTCTCACCGCGGTTCCGCTGACTTATATTATTCTGCGTCATCTGCGTATGGGGATAGGTGTCGCGACCCTAGGTTGCCTCATTTTGATTCTGAGCCCGATCGACTGGCAGGTTTCGACGACGATCCGGGGCGATATTGAAATGTCGTTTTACAGTGGCGCTTTGCTGCTGGCGTTGCTTGGCCTGCGCCAGGCCTTGGGACTCAATAAATACTACTGGGGCTTGCTGGCGGGTGTCATTTGGGGCTTTTCTGTTTTAAACAAGGAGTGGGGCTATGTTATCGCTTGGGGTATTTTCCTCGTGGCTCTGGTGGACCTGCTCAAAAGCCGCCGCTTTCCCTGGGAGTATACAGCTGTTGCCGCTGGTTTTGGACTGGTCGTTATTATTGATGCGGCACTTTTAAAATACCTGACCGGCGATTGGTTGGCCCGGGTTCACACCTCCATTGAGTTTTATCAAAAATCCTCTGGGATAGGGGATTTATCCATGGATAAGTCGACGAGTTATCGTTATCTTGTGGATTTATTCCTTGGGCTGCGCACCGAGTTCACATCGCCACAAGACTACGGCCTGCATTCCCTATATTCTTGGTTTGGGACTTTTAATGAAACACCACTTCAAGTTAACCACTACCCCTATCTTGGTCCGTACATGTGGTTGTCTATTGGTGCCCTGCCGATCGTCTTATGTAGTCGTGGGCCCGGTCGTCCGGTTGCCTTGTTTATGCTCGGAATTTTACTCTATGCTCAGTTTGGCAGCATGAGTTGGCATCACTACCAGCCATTTCATAAAGAGCCGCGATATTTTACTATAATTAGTGTTCCAGCGGCTGTCATTGTGGCTCTCGCCTGCGCACAAATTTTTAACGCAGGTGTGCAACGGTTCTATCGGATTGTAGCCGCCGGCTTATTGGGGTTGGCGAGTATCGTTTTTGTGCAAGTTGCTATCACCAATCACCACACTTATACCAGCGATCGCGATTATATGCCCCAACTTGTCGCTTGGCTGGAGAAAAATCCACATGTTCGTCTGTGGACTCGCGCCTCTATCCAGAACGAATTGGATCTACGATTCGGCTATCGTTTTTCCGATCCCGTGCATCAGCATGCCGGGCAACCCGGTTACGGATCACTCATGGATGCGGCCTTTGGGAATAAGGCGCAGGAGGGCGATTATGTGCTGGTGGATATCGGCAGTATCAATCCGGCATCAGAACTTCCCGCGCTCGGCAGCAGGCGGTTGAAGTGGGAGCTGATCATGGGCGGAAAATACTCGTCTGCGGTTTTGCTCCGGATCCAGCCGATCAAGCCGGACGATGACGGGGCTTATTATTTAAGTGATAAAATGCCCATTACGGAAAAACACTCGTTTGCCAGTGTACGCAGGGACGCCTCCTTTGATACCTCGCCCATTGTAATAAACGGAAAGCGTTACCGGAGTGGCTTGGGTGTTCATGCGGTTTCGGAAATCGGCTATCCAGTTGATCCGCGTTATACCGTGTTCACTGCGGCGATCGGAGTTGAGGATTCCGCTTCAAATAGTCCTGGAAGCGTGGTTTTCACGGTTTATGCGGATAATACAGTGAAGTACCGCTCGCCCGTTATGCGCTGGGGTTCACCGACGCTGAATTTGGAATTAGACCTGTCCGGAGCGGAGCAAATTAAACTTGTGATGGATGACGCCGGTGACGGCATTGCCGCAGATCATGGCGCCTGGGCGGAGGCGAAAATGTCCCCGCCTAAATCCAAAACCCCATAACGTTGCGGGGTAGGGCAACGCGGTTTTGTCCACGCCACAAGGCGGGGGCCGCTTCCGCCCAAGTATCACTTGAAGTGGCCGCTCAGCTGTCGTTTTACCCGTCGGGTGCCGCGCGACGGCGTAACCGCGCCTCGGCCCAGTCGGCATGGTCGCTGTGGTCGCCGTCGCCCGCATCGGTTACCACTAGCCGCAGGATCGCTCCGCCAGTGGTATCCACGCTGATTTTAGCCGGTGTGTCGCCTACGCGCAGGGTGGGCGACTGGTAAACCTTGCGGTCGTCCACCCAGACCTCGAATTGCACACTTCCCGCCCCGCCGATCTGCGAATCGTCCACGCCGACATCCGCCTCGAAGCGGTCGTAGTTGTCGCCAAGATTAAACTGCAGGTCGGAGTTGGCGTGGGTGCCCAGGCCGTTGGCATAGCGGTGGCCTTTGAGCGACAGCGGATCGAGATTGAAGGCCCGGTCGTATTTTAAGGTGCCGTAAGACTGCTCCACGCTGCGGGGTTCGAGCTCGCTGATGCCCACGTAAGCCTGGCCGTCGGCAGCATCGAGTTTGGCGCGAACTAACTCCGCGCTGGACGCGCGCGTTTCGTAAAGGGTGTAGGCGGCGCCGCGACTCGGCTGGTCGAAAATGAGCCGGTGGTGCCGGGAGAAGGCGGCGCGGTTGATCCGATAAATTCCGTTTTCCTCGGGGCCGATCATGACATGGGTAACGTGCGCCGAGGTGATTAAAAACGGGTCGGCTTCACGATAAGCGCGAGCCACGGTGTCTTCGGTTTGCTGGTCGGCAAAGCCGGTTTCACGGGTGTAAGAGCCGTTGACGACGCGGCGGCCGGCGAGGGCCGGAACCAGGTGAACAAAGGAGTTGGCGGTGAGGAAAACCGCGTCTTTGGGCGTGTTGATTTTAATCCAGTCGGCGACCATACGGTCGCTGGCGCTGAACAGCCGCTCCGGCTCACGGCGGTAACGCAGCGCCCATTCGATGCCCGAAGGCACGACCGAACCCAGGCCCACCAGCGCCACTGTGGTGATTTTAAGCACCCTCGATTTTCCCCATAATTGCGCCAGCCAACGCCCCGCGCACAGGCAGAGCAGCACGTTGAGATAGAGCACGAATTTATTGCTGTCGCCCCAGTTGGGGGTGAAGCGGAAGACATTGATGACGCCAAAATAAAAGCCCGCGATGAACAGCAGGGCGAGCAGGGCGGTTTTGCCGCGCCGGTCCTCGTCGTTGTCGCCGCGTCTGCGCAGCAGCCACCAGCCGAGACCGGCCAGCCCGAGCACCAGTGACGGCCCGGCGACACGCAGCCAAAACCAGACGCGCTTGAGGTGCAGCCATTCGGGGATTTCGGGCAACGCGTCCAGATGCTTGGCGACGTCGAAGCCGGAAAACCCGGCGGTTTTTTGCTGCGATAAGATAAACGCCAATTGTACCCCGATCGGAATCGCCGCGAGCCCCAGAAGCGCGAGCTTCGTCCACGGGAAGCCGGAGGAGGCGCGGGGCGCGGTGGGTGCGGGCGGCGGTGCGCTGCCGGCCGGTGCGGGTGCTTCGATCGCCAGCCGATCCAGTAACCGCGCGAACCCTCCGCCGTGCGTTGCGCCGACGGGCGGGCGTGGCGTGCGTTCACTTAGCACGTACAAGCCCACGAGCGGGGCGAGGGTGAGAAACGTGTGCATGTGAAACAGCGGCATGAACGCAACGGCACCGACCAGGAAACAGGTTGTGCGGTCGAGAACGGAGCGCTCGGTGTGTTTCCGGTACAGAGCGACCAAGATCAGCATCGCCAACGGGAAGCCTGCAAGGAAGGGCAGCTGCGGCTGGAAGTAGTCGATGATGACGTTGAGGAAATTGTAATACGGGTAGGTGATGTGGTCCTCGATACTGGCCCACGAACCTAGCGAGAGCGGGATGTTGCCCGAGGGGTAGCCAAGCAGGCCGAAGAGCACGTTAACCACCCCGACGTGGCCGAAGAAAAACAGCAGTGCGGCAAACAGGGTGGCGGCGCGGGTTTTGGCCACCGTGAAAAACAGGTGGCAGGTCAGCGTGCAGAGCGAAAACGCCAGCAGCACCATCGGGATTTTTAACGCGTACAGCAGGTCGAAGCCGCCTTTGTTGAGGATGGCCGCAAAGAAGTTCGCCATGAAGTGGTAACTCAGTCGGGCTCCGGCAGATTGGGGGTTGTACGGGGGGAACGCGCTCTGCTCGACGAAGGCCGAAACCGTGCCCATGTGAAACGCGAGGTCGCGGGTGTTGCCGCGAAACAGGATGTCGCCTTCGGCGTTGGCCCACACGCAGACGCCAAAATAGACGGTGATCACCGCCGTGGGCACGGCGCTCGCCAGCCAGAATGTGCGGTTCGGCTTAGGCAGCGCGGCGAACCAGGCACCATTTAGCCCGCGGTAGTGCCAGGCCCAGAGGTTAAACCCGAGCATGAGCCCGGTGCCCAGAAGGATGACCCCGCCGGTGAAGCCGCAGGCCCAAGCCAGTAAAAACAGGATCCAGGCCGCGCAAAACGTGCCCAGTACGATGCCGGCGGCCAGGCGCACTAACCGGTCGCCCCGGCTCAGTCTGAACACCTCATCGAGGATCAGACCGAACCAAACGGCGGTGAATAAAAAAAGCGCGGCGATCATTTGCCGTGCAGGTAGTTTTTCAGGTTGAGGGCATCGAGTGCGGCGTTGCGTTCGTCGGTCCAGATCACGGCCTGCCCGGGTGGTAACGGGTCGTGGATGTTAACCGTGCGCCGTACCCGGCCGTCGTCCTCTTCAGCTGGCAGCCAGGCCAACGCCTCATGAATCTGTTCGGCTCGCCCGACCAGAATGTATTGGGAGCTGGTGCAGTCCCAGTCCTTCGACTCGGTGGTGTGGGCGATGTCGGTGACCACCCGCATCGCGTGCAAGCCAAGGGTGTTCGCGGTAGCGGCGATGACGGGGAACAGGGTTTGGTAGCGGCTGGAAACGTGGATCGCGAGCAGCCCGTGGCGTTTTTCGAGCCGCTTGGAGTAAATGCCCAGCGCTTCGCGGGTAAGCAGGTGGGGCGGTACGGCGTCACCGGTAAACGCGTCGATCACGATCAGATCGTAGTCGGTCGTCGTTGTTTCCAGACCTTTGCGCCCATCGGTTTCCAAAAGGCGAATACGGCCGGGCGAGTCGTTGATAAACGTGAAATGGTCACGCGCGAGTTGAATGGCCTTCGGATCAATATCCCAAAAATCCATCGCGTCGGTCGGCCGGGCGTAGGCGGCTAGTGTGCCCGCGCCAAGCCCTACCACGGCGGTCGTGGTGGCAGATTTTTGCTTTTGGGTTTCGGCGATCACCCGGCCGATGCCCGAGCTCTCCGTGTAGTAAAGCGTGGTCTGGCGGCGGGTGTCGGCATTGGTGGTAATCTGGGTGCCGTGGGTGGTGGTTTCGCTCGATAGGATCAGCCCGTTCTGGTCGGTCTTGAGCATCGAATAGCCGTAAACATTGCGGAAGCGGCGCACGTTTTCCATGCCGGCCGCTTCGTCGCGGCTTTGGGTCAGCACCAGCCCCAACACCGGGGATAACGCGATGGCGGTGACCACCCCGACGGTGATCGGATCGCGTTGGGTGGATAAACGCAGCAGGCCGACGACGAGCAGCACGCAGGAAACCGCCAACAACTCCGAAGGGCGCAGGAAGAATATCGGTGCGGCAAAGCTGGCGAATAAGCCGCCCACCACGCCGCCGACGGCAAGCACCAGGTAGAACGCGGCGAAGCGTTGCTGCGGGCGGGTTTGGTGTAGCAGGCCGTTGGCAAAAAAACTGCCCGAAGCGCTCAGGGAAAACACCCAGAATGCAACCCAGCCGTCCACCGTGCTCGGGCTGACGCCCTTGGTGAGCATGAATCCGGTCAGGCTCACCGCCAGCCAGCCAAGGCAAAGCTGGGTGTAGCGCGGTTGCCACACCCCCGAAAACGTCACCATAAAGCTGAGTAAAAAAAGGCCAAACGGGCCGACCCACGACAGCGGGCTGGAGCCGATCTCGGCGGCGATGTGGTGGGTGGCCCCGAGCATGCCGACGCAGGCCAAGGCGCTCAGCCCCAGCCAGAATCCAACCTGGCCCACACTGATTTTTTCCGTGGCCGGTTCGGGGCGCTGATCGGCCCCCGCCGTGCGTAAAAATAGAAAGCCGGCCACCCCGATCAGGCCGACGAAAACGCCCAAAATGCCCTGCCAGTAAAACACCTGATCGGAGACGGGGATGGAGCGCTCAACGGTGAACGGGTACAGCACCACCGCGAGCAGGCTGCCGGCGTTGGAAATCGCATACAGGTGATAAGGCACCGACTTGTTCTGGCGGCCGAGCCAGCCGTGCAGCAGCGGGCTGGTGCTAAACAACAAAACCATGGCGGGTAACGAGGCCACGGAGAGCGTTCCAACAATCCCGCCCACTCCGGTCCACTCGCTGGTTTGCGCCCAGCCGAGGCGGCTGGCGAGCATCGCAACCAAACCCAGTGCGGCAGTCGCCCCGACCTGCACGAGCGCCCGCCGCTGGAGCAGCCAAACCGCCCAGCCGTAGCCGAGTAGCAGCGCGATTTGAAAATACAGCATGGTGCCCAGCCATGTGGAGGCGGCGCCGCCTTGGGTGGGTAGCAGAAGCTTGCCCACGAGCGGCTGCACCGAAAACGACAGGAATGAGGCCAGCGAAACGGCGGCGATCACCGTGCCGCGCAAGGCGTTTTCCTGAACGCGGGGCGAGAGGTTAAGGCGGGAAAAAACGGACATGTTAAATAAAGCGGGAGGCGGCGCAGGCGTTAGCTGCCGGTGATGAGGGCAAGGGTGGAGCGAATGGGTGATGCCATGATCGCGGGGTAAGCCTCGCAGGGCGTCCAGCAATTAGGGCATTTGCCCTCGGCCACCGCGCGCCGGGTGCCGTCGCGCCGCGCCGCCGTGATCAGGGGCATAAGCGCGTAGTCGGTGCTGCGGACATTGCCAAGTGGGCGGTCCCAGATCGTGCAGGGATAAACTTCGCCCTTTTCCGAAAGGTAGGCGGTGGAGAGGAGGGCTGAGCAGGTGATTTTGGTGTGCCCGCTGGCCAGGTAGCGACGGGCCTCGGCGCGGTAGATCCGCTCAAAGCCGCGCATGGCCAGCGAGGCGCCGGTTTGCGCTCGGGTGGCGGTTGCCTCGATCGCGGCGGCCACTTCGGCGCGATGCTCGGTGCCGCCAAAGGTTTCATCGGCCCGGTTGGCTTGGTTGCCGTAGTAGTGCTGTGAAAAATGGGGGATGTTGAGGTGGAACGTGCCCCAATCAATCGGTGCCTCGCCGCGCTCGGCCAGCGCGGTTTTGATGGCGGCGAAGGTGTCCTCGACGAGCTCCGAGCTGGTGCGCCCGCAGGAGGCTTTATGCCCATGCAGGGTCATGCCGACGTAGGTGTTTTCCGCCCCGATCTCACGGCGCACGGCTGCAAAGGTGTCGATGGCGTGGGCAAAATCGTTGCGGATGCCGCGCAGGCGGTCGTTGAGCGCGGGTGGGCCGTCGATCGACACGGTCACAATCAGGCGCGCACGCACTGTTTGGTGAAGTTGGGCCACCGTTTCGTGAATGCGTTTGGTGGCGATGCCGTTGGTGGGGAAATGCACCAGCAGCAGGTCGGGGCAGGCTTCGGCGAAGGACTGGATGACCTCGACGAAATCGGGGCGATCGGTGGGCTCACCACCCGTGAAGTCGATCCATTGCAAAAACGGGTTGGCCTTCGCGAGCGAGCGGACCTCGGCGAGCGAGAGTTCATTGTCGAGGCCGCCGGGGGTGTCTTTGACCTTCCAGATATCGCAGTACACGCAGCGCGAGTGGCAACGCTTGGTGACGACAAAGATCAGCTTGGTGGGTGCGCCTTCGTGGCCGACGGCGGCGGCCAGGGTGCGTCCTGCGAAACGACTCCAGGAATACACTCCGCTCATGGCGTGGATTCGGCGGCGGGGGTGGTGACCGGTGCTGGGGCCGCCGTCGTGGGGGACTCGGAAACCGCGCCAGGCCCAGCGAGGACTTCGTCGACGGTGATCGACTTATGGTGGATGACCGCACCGCCGCCGAAGATCTTTCGGGCGTGGGGCGTATCCAGGCGGAAAAGCGCGAACTGAACAGCTTCGGCGTTCTTGCGCACGAACAGGGTCGCCTGAGTGTCGTCGATAAGCTTGCGCAAAACGGCGGCGAATTGCGGCTCGCAGTTCATCCAGTAATCCCAGTGCAGGTAAATCCCGCCTGGGTACTGGTTGACCAAGGCGAGCATCTCGTTGCGCAGCGCCGGTTGGATCGTGTCGATGTGCGCGGCGTTTCGCCCGAGCACGTTCCAGATGCACGGGTCGATGGAAACCACCAGCGAGCCGGTGGGCAACGTGGGCGCCACTTCCGCGCAAAAATCGATGTCGGCGCGGGCCTCGTTGGATTCACGTCCAAGTGTCGGCACGTAGCTCATGGCCGATAGCCAGTTCAAGCCGACCAGCACGCCGACAGCGGACAACGCCAGCCGGTAAGGCCGAAGCAGCGCGATCAACGCTGCGGCGCCGATGCCCGCCAGCAGTGCCACGGGGATGGCCGAAACCAGGGCGTAGCGGGAACTGGCGCCGTAGTAATAACCGCCGGCGTAAAACAGCACAAAAATCCCCCACGACATCGCGAACCAGAGCCCCAGGCTCAACCCCAGCCAACGGTTGCGCACCGCCAGCCAGCCCGCCCCAATCAGCGCCAAGACGGATCCGGCCAGCGGATACCATTTTTGCTGGAAAAAATACCCCGCGTTGCTCGCCCAATTTTTGCTGATGAAAGCGACGTCGAAGCGGCGGCCGTCGGTCGCGCCCCAATCCTCGGTGCGCACCGACCAGAGGTGGAGCAAGTTCGGCGTGATCAGCGCGAGCGAGAGCGCCAGCGCGGCCCAGGTGACGCGGTCCTCAAGAAAGCGCCGGTCAGCTGCCCACAGCAGGCTGGCCGCCACGGGGTAAATGAGCAGCGACTCGGGGCGGAAATACGCCGCGAACGCAGCGGTCGCCGCGACCAGCAGGCCGGTGAGCGGCGAGCTTTCGCCGGTGTCGAGATTGCGCAGGCGTGCGTGCAGGCAGACCGCCAGAAAACAGGCGGTGGCGGTACCGACGGTGGTCGGCTCCACCGACACGCTGTTGCCCCACCACAGCACGAGCGGGGTGAAAACAAACCCCAGGGCGGCGGCGAGGGGCGTGAACGCCGGCAGGGCAAAGGGGGCCAGCACCAGCGCGAAATACACCGCTGCCGCCGTCAGGCCCACGACCGCGCGGATGGTGACGTGCGAAGTCTGGTCGGAGACGCCGCCCAGTTTATAGGCCCAGGACAGTAAGTAGGGGTGGCCGTTGGGCTGCTTATTGGGTGCGGCGGCCATGATCTTGAAATCGCCATATTCTGCGGTCGCGTGGCGGGCATACTCGGCCCGTCCGGTGTGGGAGATTGTCTGGCCGATTTGCATATAAATATGCTCGTCGTAAAAGATGCGGGTCGTCTTGGGTGCCAGACCGCAGGCGAGGTAGCCGAGTACCGCCAGTCCCATCCCGATCGCCAGATGGCGATGGCCGAGCAGTCGTCCCAACGGCCCGAGCAGCGCACCGAGCGCGATCAAGCCGAGCGCCAGGCAGGCGTGCATGCCCCAGACGGTTGAAACCGGCACGATGGCGCGTTGTTCGTCGTTGGCCATCTCGGTGACGACGCGTTGCGCCCAAAACACCGCTGCCGCCAGCGCGAGCAGACAAAACCCGTACCAGAGCCAGTCACCGCGGCGGGCCTGGGCTTTCGTGGCAGCAGGTGTCGTCGTGTGCGCGGGTGGCTCCACTTGGACGGTGGAGTTCGGCGCGTCGCTGAGTTCTGGATCAGGTGTGGGCATGAGGCGGAGGCGTCTTTTTGGAGAGTAAAGCCGAGCCGAGTGCAAGGTGTTGCACGCCGCTTTCCAGCCAGGCGCCGACCACACCGGCGGCGTCGTCCGCCATGGGTTTACCGTGCATGTTGAGACTGGTGTTGATCACCGCGCCGACTCCGGTGAGTTCACGCATGCCGACGAGCAGACGCCACCAGGGGTTGGCGGGGTCGGCCTCCACCATCTGCGGGCGGCAGGAGCCGTCGGGGCCGATCGCGCCCGCCAGCGCGGCGCGGCCTTGTGGCGTGGTGGCGAAGCCGGTGGTCATGTGGCGGTTCAGATCGCGCGCACCCCGGTAGTCGGCCAGCAGCGCGGTGGCTTCGTCGGCCAAAATCGTGGGGCAAAACGGCTGAAACCAGACGCGGCGTTTGAGGCGCAGGTTGAGGTCGTCGCGGGCCGCCACGCTGTCGGCCCGCGCGATGATGCTGCGCGCCCCCAGCGCGCGGGCTCCCAGCTCCATGCGACCTTGCGCCCACATGACAATCTCGCCAGCGGCGACGCGTTCGGCGGCGGCGCGGGCGATGTCGGCGGGGCGTTGCAACTCGGCACCGGTTTCGCGCGCGATTTTTTCGGCGTCGATTCCGAGGTCGCCGTGGTCGGTGCCGAGGCGGAAATCGGTAAATGCGTCCGGGCGGCGGCCGCTGACGTCGCGCCAGACCGAGAGCGCCGCTCCGAGGGCCAGGCCACCGTCGCCCATCGCCGGGCACACTTCGAGGCGCTCCACCCCGGGCACGGAGCGAATGAGGCGGTTAACTTTGATGTTGGACGCCACCCCGCCGGCGTAGCCGAACGCGCC
Source organism: Opitutus sp. GAS368 (assembly GCA_945871005.1). Lineage (GTDB taxonomy): Bacteria > Verrucomicrobiota > Verrucomicrobiia > Opitutales > Opitutaceae > Rariglobus. Next base: position 21,360 of record CAMBUJ010000011.1, read on the forward strand.
CCGGCCCGTTGCTGCGGCGAGCATGCCGAAGAATCGCGGCACGAGGTGTTCGAGGGTTTGCTGGGCCATGCGGCAGACCTGTTCGCGAGGCGTGCACCAGACGACGTCGCGCACCGCCCGCGCCATACGCGCGGGCGCGATGGCACAGCGTAACACCGGCAGTCCGCGCGCATCGGTCGTGAGCGAAAACCAGGGCAGAAAAACATTGGCGCTCACCGGCTGTTCGGCGGCGTAGGTGGCCAGCGCCATGACCTTGCCCTCGTCTTCCAGCGGGCGCATTTGCAGCTCGTTGGTCACATGCTCGAAAAACAACCCGAGCGAGGCGGAGCCGGGGATGGAGATGATTTTATCCAGCGAGGCGCTCGCTTCGGACCAGGCCCAGACCGAGCCGGATTCGCCGTCGCCAATGCCGTCGAGGGTGACGATGGTGGCGTCCGTGCCCCAAGTGGGCCAAAAAGCGGCGGAGGCGGCGTGGGCGGCGTGGTGATCGACCAGAAAAACGTCGTCGAGCGGCACGTCCAAAATGCGTGCAAACCAGCGGCGGGCCCAGCCTCGCAGCACCGGGTGCGTGGGCAACTGGGTGAGGGTGTATTTGGCGCGCAGGGTGAGCGGGTGCAGCGGGCCGGGCGGGGTGAGGCGGCGGCGCAACCGGTAATAGTTCTCCTTCATCGAGGGGAACGTGCGGGTGAGCGTTTTCGCGAAGTCCGAGGTGGTGGGCGCCCAGGCGATGCGCCGACCCTCGGCGGCTTCACGCATGGCGGCGAGCGCGCGCACCGGCAGGCCGACATCGAGCTTGCGACCGCTCAGGCGCTCCTCGTTGAGCGCGAGCACCACTCGCCCGTCGATCACCAAGGCGGCGCCGGCGTCGTGGCCGTCCCACACGCCGATAACTGCATCGTAGGGCGCTTTCATGCGGAGGGCAGCGCGGGCAGCGTCAAGCGGGTGCGCCGACGGCACAGGCCGGTGACCAAGCTCCAGCCATAGGCGAGCCAGGTGCCGGGCTGGGCGAGTGAGATTTTCGAATAACCGGCCGCGCGCGGGCGTTCGTGGGTGGGCACCTCGGCCAAGGTGCGGCCTGCGGCCAAGGTGGCCATGATTAGTTCCATTTCGATGGTGGTGTGGCGCGAGCCCAGTTTCAGTTGTTTAAATAAATCGGTGCGCAGGGCGCGAAAGCCGTTCTGTGAGTCGGACAGGCGCGCACCGTAGCGCAGGTTAATCAGGTAGGTGATGAAGGCCGAGCCGGCCAGGCGCAGGAATTCGTCGCCGCCGCCGTGCAGTTCATCGGAGCCGCCCAGCAGGCGCGAGCCGGTGACGTGGTCGGCCTTACCGGCTTTGATGGGCGCGACGAGCAGCGGGATGTCGATGGGGTCGTGCGAGCCGTCGGCATCGACAAACACGCAGATTGGGGTGGTGACGTGGGCGACGGCGAGGCGCAGGGCGGCGCCTTTGCCCAGGCCGTGGTCACGCACCACCTGGGCTCCGGCGGCTGCGGCGACCTCAGCGGTGCGATCGGTGGAGCCGCCTTCGACGACGATCACCTGGCCCGCGTAGTGCAGGCATTCTTTAATCACGGCGGCGATGGTGGCTTCCTCGTTGCGGGCCGGAATGACGGCGGTGACCTGAGCGTCGGGGCGATCGATCTGGGCGAGGAAATCCGCCGGTACAGCCACGCCCAAGCGCACCATCCGGCGGGCTCGTAGCGCGACCCCGAGCCGCTCATCGCGATCAAATTGCAGAATCGGCTGCTCCGGGTCTGCGGGGGCAGGGCACGAGTTTGGTGTGGGTGAATCCAAAGGAAAGGGAGGTCGGGTCGAGGTCGGGCGCGGCGCCCCCCTACCAATTAAAGAAGTCGCCTCGGCTGTAATAGGTGATCAGCGGCTGGCCGGGGACGTGGTCGGTTTTGAGGCCGGTATTGAAGGCGAAGGTACGAAGGCCGGGAACGCGATAGGCGTTGCCGGGTTGCTGAAAGGTGGAGGTGAAATGGCGGGAGTCGAACAGGCGGCCGAGCGAGCCGCGCATGGTCACGCTGTTACCGTTCCAATTTTCCATGTAGCGGATCAAGTTTTGGCCGCCGCCGCTGGCGGTCGCAGCCGCGTCACCCTCCAAGACGCTGTCGGCCGAGGTGTTGCCGGTCAGAATGGCCGAGTTAATGGTGGTTTGGCCGGAGGCGGCGACGCGGGCGCTGATGTTCGAAGTTGAGGTGGACGCGGTGCCGAGTTCGGTGGAGTTGGCGTCGTCCCAGGCGCTCGAGAGCACGGTGATCGAATCGGCCATGAGCAGGGTGGGGTTGATCTTGCCGGTGTAGGTGTTGGTGATCGCGCTGGTGCCGTCCGTGGTGGTGGTGTTGTAGTCACCTTTGACGTACAGGCCGCCATTGGTGGCGACGGTGAAGCCGGAGGCGGTTTGGCTCGTGGTGTTGACCCCCGGGGTGATGGCGGCATTGGACAAGCGCACGGCTGCGGGGGAGGTTTCGCTGGAATTGGCCAGCAGCACGTAGAGCAAGCCGTTGAAGCCGGGGACGGCGGTTTCCAGCGCAGTTTTGAGCGCACCGACGTCGATGTTGGTGATGGCAACGCTTTTGCCCTCGCGTTGATCAAAGAGGGTCGAGGCGGTCACCGCCGGGCTGATATCGGCCAAGTAACTGGTGCCGTCGCCGTCCTTGATGCTGGCCAGTGCACCCGTGCCATCGACGGTGATGATCAACCCGGCGCGGTTATAGGCGCGCAGCGCGGCGATACTGTCGTCATCGGCGGTGGCTGAAAGGTTGGTGGTCGCAGGATATTCCGATGACTGGGTATCGGTGGAGGAACTCAGGGCGGTGGCCAACGCCGAGGGAGGCGGGGCGATCAGGGCGCGGTAAACGTTGTTAAGAGCGGCATCCGTCGGTTCACCGGTGACCCCATCGAGCGCGCCGAACAGCTCAGGGTTGCGGGTGGCGATAGCGGCGGCATCCTGGCCGCCGAGCAGGTTTTCCGCCTCCGTCATGGCGGACACCTGAGCGGACTCCGAAGTGGTGAAAACGGGGGCGCTGAGCGTGGTGGTATCGGCCGTAACCGGCGTGGACAGCGTGCCGGGCATAAGTGTGCCGGGTTTGCGATAGGTCGTTACGGCAGGGATGGCCGGGGTTGTTCCGTCGGCGGAGGCGGCGACGGCGAGGGTGGAGTTAAAAACGCCTCCGGACAGATAACTGGTGTAACCGCTTACCGTGAGCGTGCCGCCACCACTGGCGCCCATGTAAATACTGCCGTTGGCGGCGATATCGCCCTCGATCAGGGTGTTGCCGCCGGGCGCGAACTCCATGTCGCCTTGAAAAAACACGTTATACTGGAATAGCGAGGCGGTCGCATAGCCCATGCGTCGGCCGACTTTCACGCTGACTTTTCCGTAAAAGGGACTGCTGGGGCCGGGTTCGACCAGAATGCGTACGGTGAGGAAACTGAAGGTGCCCGTCTTGTGGGTATCGGGAATGGTGCCTACTAAGCTTCCTGAAGTAATAATGGATCGCCGTACGATCCAGTCGTCCCTTTCCAGGTTGGTGGTGTCGAGTACGTCGCTATCTTTGTAGATTTGCAGGTAGGGCGTTCCTTCAGTCACAGGCGTGGCGCTGTTGTCCCACACATAGGCGCTGCCCAGCGCCGCGAACTGGGTGGGGAGATCGGTTGCACTCGTCGCGTTGCCCATGATCAGGCTTTCCCTGAACTTGTAGTAAAACACCTCCAACTCGCTCTCGGCTATCACGCGAGCGCGGGCGCGGATTTCGTTACGCTTGCTGAGTCGATACGAGCTCATGGCCAGCTCCAGGATGGCCCCGGCGGCGAGCGAGAGCAGGATAACAAAAATCACTGTGGGCAGGATGATACCCCGCTGGGCGTGTTTCCTCGGGTTAAGGTGAACCCGTGATTTTGGCGGAGATGGGGAATGGTGGGGCTTCACGGTCGGCAGGGGGCGTGACTGGTGGTTAGGTACACTCTTTTTTATCAATCGATTGCGTCTTCCGCTTGAGGCGTCGCAAGGAGCATTGATCAACCGTCGAAACTAATGGTGGTGGTACCCATCGTGGTGGTGCCCTTGGTGGTGGTACCTTTGGTGGTGGTCCCGGCTGTCGTGGTGCCCTTGGTGGTGGTGGCGGCGGTGGTGGTGCCCTTGGTGGTGGTGCCCGCAGTGGTGGTGGCGGCGGTGGTGGTGCCGGCTGTGGTTGTCGCCTTGGTCGTGGTGGCGGCGGTGGTGGTGCCGGCAGTGGTGGTGGCCTTGGTGGTGGTACCTGCGGTGGTGGTGGAACCCTTGGTGGTGGTGCCGGCCGTGGTGGTACCTTTGGTGGTGGTGGCAGCGGTGGTGGTGGCCTTGGTGGTGGTACCTGCTGTGGTGGTGGCCTTGGTGGTGGTACCTGCTGTGGTGGTGGAACCCTTGGTGGTGGTACCGGCCGTGGTGGTGCCTTTGGTGGTGGTGGCCTTGGTGGTGGTGGCCTTGGTGGTGGTGCCAGCCGTAGTGGTGCCCTTGGTGGTGGTACCTGCGGTGGTGGTGGAGCCCTTGGTGGAGGTGCCGGCCGTGGTGGTGCCCTTGGTGGTGGTCGCTGTGGTGGTGGTGGCCTTGGTGGTGGTGGCCTTGGTGGTGGTACCGGCCGTAGTGGTGCCGGCCGTGGTGGTGCCCTTGGTGGTGGTGCCGGCCGTGGTGGTGCCCTTGGTGGTGGTGCCAGCCGTGGTGGTACCGGCGGTGGTGGTGCCCGCCGTCGTAGTGCCCGCCGTGGTGGTGCCCGCCGTAGTTGTGCCCGCGGTGGTGGTTCCTAGGGTCGTCGTAGAGAGACCTGAGAAGGGCGTTAACGGGGTGGCGGTGTACGAGGATGTGCCCATCGGGTTACCCGACTTGGGCATAATCAGCCCTTCGGAGTAATTGGTTTGATAATAACTCGCACTGCCTCCGGGGATGAGCGGGTCGGTTTCCACCTTAGATGCGAGGTAGTTCATGCGCCATTTAACCGCCGTCTCCGGCAAATCCGTGGCGGAGGCCGTGGGCGTCGTTGAATCCACCTTGGCAAACAACTGGTAGTTGTCGGGGTTTATGTTTTTTGAAAGTACGGCGTAGGTGGTGCTGGAGGTGCTTCCGTACCAGCGCAGCTCATAAAGCTCGTCACTGCCGAGGACAACTTCGTAGCGGCGCTCCCGCTGAATGGTTACTGTGGTGCTGGTAGTAAGGTCTTTTGGTGCGGTGCCTTGAGCGGTCTGAGCGGTGGCAAAACTCTTGTCTAAGGTTAAGGTGAGGTTGCCTGCAGCGCCGACCAAACCACTGACCCCGATGATTTTGAGCCCCTGGTTATTATTGGGATCAGTTGTGTCGTCGCGAGTACTCGAAGTGTCTAGCGCACATCCCGAGTTGGGGTCGTTGACGATGAGGTAATCGCCCACTTCGACCAGCATGTCCCCCTGCTGGGTGATAACGATACTGGTTCTGCTGCTGGGGGTGGCTTCAGCCGGTGTGGCGACCGAGCCGATTGGAACACGGTAGGTGAGTTTCGGATAGTAGTCGTAGGTTTCCGTAGTGCCGGTATGCGGATCCGCGTAGCTGAACGCTGCTTTATTGGTGCCCCACGTGACCGTCCGAATCGGATTGGGCAAGGAGGATTTATTGATCGCCGTGGACAGCTCGTGGGTGAGGTGTTCTTGCACCAACCGGGTGTTGGTGAGTGCTTTGGTGATGACCTGGTTTTTATGGATGATGCGGAAGGTCACCACAAAAGTCTGCGCGACCGCCGCGAGCACGACCAAGCCGATGGTCGAGGCGATCATGATTTCGGCCAGGGTGAACCCCTTGGTTTTGGCGCGTAGGGTGGAAGCGTTCACGGGATGGAATCAGGGAATAGTACGAGAGGTCGACAGGCGCTGGGTGTAGGTTTTACCCGAGGGCAGCGTGTAGGAAATGGTGAAAATGCCCACCAACGAGTAGCCGGGCTGTTTGTAATAGGTGGTGGTCGGGGTTACTGTAGGGTTGGGGTCTAGCAGTGCACCGGTAGCGATATCCACCGGATAAACCGAGCGGGTGACACGGGCGGTGATCGGTGACACGCTGCTTCCATCGCCAAGGGTTACTTCTAAATAGGCTCCACTCGTGGCGGTGGCGACAGCAGGGGCGGTGGCGGCAGAGTCGTTTAGCCGGTTCAAGTTATCCATACCTGATCCGGTGGGCACGGCGGGAGTGAAAAAGGGGCGTACAAAGCCGTCGTCCGCAGTTTCCAGGCGTTGAAACTGGTCGATATAACTGAGCAACACGGCGCGTGCCTGGTCGTTATAGCGGGTGAGCTGGCTGATTTGGTAGGCCTTGGTGATGGCGGAATAGACGCCAAGGATAACCATCATAAAAACCATCGTCGCCACCATGGCTTCCACCAAGGTGAACCCGCGCCGCGCACCCCACCGACGCGCGTCAAAACGACTCGCGCCCGGGGTCGCGTGGGGGCGCCGGCGTCCGAAAAATGAGGGGGTGTTCAGCAGTAGGGGCATAACCGATGCGGCTACAGTGGTCGTAACTGCGCGGCGGCTGCGATAGCAAAATCGGCCCCAGCGGGCTAGGGCCATTGGGCCCTAGTGGTAGCCTAACTCATTGGGCGTCAGAGAAGCTGTACGGTTAACGGTGAATGGGGCGGGGCGGCTGTTGCCTGCTGGGCGCGGGAGTTTGACGGTTTTTTCACCTCGCCCCACGGTGGTTGGGCGGTTAATGCGGGTCTTCGGCGGAGCGGGCGATAATCCAGGTCGGGCGGGCTTTTACTTCGTCGTAAATGCGGCCCAAGTATTCGCCGAGGACGCCCATGCAGACCAGTTGCACGCCGCTAAAAAGCGCCACCGCAAGCGCCAGTGAGGAGGGCAGCGCTTCTGGGCCCAGTCCAAGCGGCGCGAGCGCAGCGGGCCACTGCCGGAGCAGCAGGCTCGTCCCCGCCAAGCCGAGCGCGATCCCGCACAGGCCAAAGCCCAGGTAGGTGGCCAGGCGCAGCGGCACGGTGGAAAATGAAAACACGCCGTCGAGGGCCAGCTGCAAAGAGGCGCGCAGCGTGTAGTGTGCTTGACCGGCGGCGCGGGCGTGGCGCTTAAACACCAGCGCTTTTTGGCGGAACCCGACCCACGAACGCAGCCCGCGCAAGTAGCGGCTGCGTTCGGGCAGGCGCGTGATGATGTCCACAACTTTGCGGTCAAACAGCGCGAAATCCCCCGAGTCGGGCGGGATGTGGATGGAGGCGAGTTTCTCCATGATCCGATAAAAAACCCACGCGAGCGCTTGTTTCAGTGCGGGGTCGTCGCGGCTCTCGCGCACCCCATAAACGACGTCGTAGCCCGCCTGCCACTCGTTGATAAAGCGCACCAGCTCCTCGGGCGGATCTTGCAGGTCGGCGTCGATCACCACGGCTGCGTCACCTCGGGCCTTGGCCAAACCGGCGGACACCGCCGCCTGGTGGCCGAAATTCCGCGAGAACGCGTGGCCGCGCCAGTGCGGCAGGGCCGCAGCCTGGGACTGGATGAGCGCCCACGTGCGGTCGTTTGAGCCGTCGTCGATGCAAATCACCTCGTGGCGGCCGGGCCAGCTGCGCATCGCCGCCTCCAGGCGCTGGAACAAAATCGGCAGCGCCTCCTCCTCGTTATAGCAGGGCACGATGACGGAAATCAGCGGGTCTTGGGGGCGGCTCATGGTGGCGTGATTTCGCTTCGGCCTTTCACGGCTGGGTTATGCGGCGGAAGGTGGGTTCACCTTTCGCGCGTGTAAAGCCTGCGAAGCAGCCCGCCGCGCCAAGTGCATAAATTAACACTTCAAGTGCTCCCCACATCTGGGGTTGTCTGTGCCTGCCAAACCGCGTGTAACTGCCGCCTCTTTCCGGATGCCTTCACCTCGCCTTCACGTTCTGCCTTGGAACCAACCGCTGGTGTCGGCCGTCGTCACCTGGCTCGCGGGCGACTGGTCCGGCGCCGCCGCGCTCGATCTTGCCGACCAACTCGTGGTCGTGCCCACCCGCCAAGCCGGTCGCCGCTTGCGCGAAGCGCTCGCCACTCACGCCGCCGCGCGTAACCAAGCCGTTTTTCCGCCGCGCGTCTTCATGCCCGAGCAACTGGTCGCCAGCGCCGCGCCGACCGGCACCACCGTCGCTTCGCGCGCCGAGTTTTTGTTGGCCTGGGCCGAGGTGCTGCGCTCCGCCGATCTTGCCACTTTGCGCGCGGTGTTCCCCGTCGATCCACCGGCGCGCTCCTTTGCCTGGGCATCGCGTCTGGCGCGCGAATTTGTCCGCCTGCAGGCCACCTTGGCCGAGGGCGGTCTGCGTATGGGCGATGTGGTGACGCGCGCCGGCGAAGCTTTTCCCGAGGCCGACCGCTGGGTGCAACTGGGCGAACTGGAGGCCGCCTGCGAGGCCGTTTTGGCGGCGCGCGGGCTGTGCGACCCTCAAGCGGCGAAAATCGCCTTCGCCGCCGCGCCGCTTCCGCCACCTGGAATTCACCGCATCGTGCTAGCCGGTTCTCCCGACCCGTTGCCGCTGGCCGTGCGCGTGCTCGGCGCCTACGCCGAAGCCGGCTTGCCGGTGGTGGTGCTCGCGGCGGGCGACTCGGCGGACAGTTTCGACACGTGGGGCCACCCGAACCCTGCGTTTTGGGCAACCCAGCCGCTGGCCTGGCCGGATTTTGAGCAACGCGTGCGGCTTTGCGCGGACCCGTCCGCGCAGGCCGAGTTGATCGTCGACTGCGCACGCGGTTACGGCGACACGCCCGGCGGGTGCCTCGGCGTGGGCGTGGCCGATGCCGAGGTGTTGCCGTCGTTGGAAAACGGCCTCGCCCGGGCCGAAGTGCCGGCCTTTAACCCCGAGGGGAGGCCGCTGCGTTCCTCGGCGTTGCACACGCTGCTCACCGCGTTGGGCGAGTTGGTCGGCGACGAGCCGTCCTTCGCTGCGGTGGCGGCGCTGCTGCGTTGCCCCGATGTGCTGACCTGGCTGGGCGGTTCGCCCTCGCAACTCTTGTCATCGCTCGACGACCTGCACACCGAGCACTTGCCGGCGACGCTCTCGGCAGCCCGAACCCTGGCGGAAAACGCCCCCGTCGATCCGCTTCGCGCCGCGCAACGGGCCGCGTTGCTGTCCGCACTCACCGCAGTGTCGCGCCTGCGCACCACGCTGCGCGCCGGCCAATTCCCCTCCAATGTACGCCGCGTGCTCACCGAGATTTTTAAAAACCGCCGTTTCAACCTCGCGGTGCCCGAGGACGCACTCGCGGTCGAGGCGGCACAAGGCTGGGGCGAGGTGCTGGCCGAGCTGGAAGCAGCGGTGAAACGTTTCCCGGGGCTGGCCTCCTCCGAGGTCTGGGAGCTGGCCCTGCGTGCGTTCGGCGATAGCCAGCGTTTCGACGAAAAGCCCGCCGGCGCCGTCGAGTTGCAGGGTTGGCTGGAGCTGCTGTGGGATGACGTGCCGCACCTTATCGTGGCCGGGTTTAACGACGGCTGCGTGCCCGACGCGGTGGTGGGCGATCCCTTTTTGCCGGAGTCGCTGCGTGGACGACTTGGGCTGAAAACCAACGCGGGGCGCTTCGCCCGTGACGCCTATTTGTTGCACGCGCTGGCGGCGGCCCGCGCTGACGGACGCGGGCGGCTCGATCTGTTGGTGGGCAAAACCTCGGCGGCGGGCGACCCGTTGCGCCCCTCGCGCCTGCTGCTGCAATGCGCCGACGCCGACCTGCCCGAGCGCGTGCGGTTTTTGTTTAGCCCCGTGGCGGCGGCACGGCCTGCCCCGGCGTGGCGGCGCGCCTGGAAACTCGCGCCGCGCACCGACGCCAAAATCGAAAAACTCTCCGTCACGGCGTTCCGCGATCACCTCAAATGCCCGTTCCGCTTTTATTTAAAACACGGGCTGAAAATGTCTGCGGTCGATCCGCACAAGGCGGAGCTCGACGCGATGGATTTCGGCAACCTTTGCCACGGTGCGCTGGAGGCGATGGGCCAGCCCGATTCGCCGGTGCGCGACTGCACGGACGCCGGCGTGTTACGCGGATTTTTGCTGGGCGAATTGGAGCGCAGCGCCCGCGAGCGTTACGGCGACACGCCGATATTGCCCCTCGTGGTGCAGTTGGAATCAGCCCGTCAGCGGTTGGCCAAGGTCGCGGAAATTCAGGCGCAACAACGCGCCGAAGGCTGGGTGATCGAGCGCACCGAAATGAAATTTGAAATCAACTTCGGCGGCCTGCCGGTGCGCGGGAAAATCGACCGCATCGACCGCAACGAGCTCACCGGAGCGGTGCGCGTGCTTGACTACAAAACCTCGGACCAGCCGGTGAATCCTGCCAACGCACACACACGCTCGCTCAAGCGCAGCGAGGACGTGGCGGCGCTGCCGGAGTACGCGCGTTTTGTGACTGCGGACGGCGAGGAGTCGGTCTGGATCGACCTGCAACTTCCGCTCTACCTGGAGGCGGTGGCGGAGGAGTTTGGGCACGCGGTGAGCTGCGGTTATTTTAACCTGCCGAAAGCTTCGGGGGAAACCGGCATCGCGGTGTGGGGCGGCTACGACGGCGAGCTGCAAGCGGCGGCGCGGCGGTGCGCGGAGGGCGTGGTGGCGGCGGTGCAAGCGCGGATGTTCTGGCCGCCGTCTGAGGACGTGCCGGCGGAGTGGGATGATTTTGCAGGGCTGTTTTTTAACGGCGCCGAGGCGAGCGTGGAATGGACTCCGGTTGAGCCGCAGCGAGACGCGCCGGTCATGCCGGATGAGGAGGCTGTAGTATGAAATCACTTACGCACCAGATGATCCTCGCCTCGGCGGGTTCGGGTAAAACCTACGCGCTGACCAACCGCTTTGTGCAATTGCTCGCCGGTGGCGCGCCGCCCGAGCGCATCGTGGCGCTCACGTTTACCCGCAAAGCGGCGGGCGAGTTTTTCGACGAGATTTTGAACAAGCTGGCGCGAGCGGCCAGTGACGTTGCGGAGGCCAAGCGCATCGCGGCGGAGATCGGCGAACCCCACCTCGGGCCGGCGGACTTTTTGAAATTGTTGCGCGGGATGACGGCGGCGATGCATCGGCTGGCGCTGGGTACGCTGGATGGTTTTTTCGGTCGGGTGGTGCGGGCATTTCCACTGGAGCTGGGCCTCGGCGGTGAGTTTGAGATTTTGCAGGAGCACGGGGCGCGGCGGGAACGGCAGCGGGTGTTGCGCGAGCTGTTTTCGCGGCCGAACGGCGAACTCGATGACGCGCAGCGGGAGTTCGTTGAAGCGTTTAAGCGGGCCACGTTTGGGGCGGAGGAGAAGCGCTTGGCGGCGCGGTTGGATCACTTCATCGACCTGCACCAGAATCTGTATTTGGACGCACCGGAAGGCGCGGCCTGGGGGCAGGCGGCGCGCATCTGGCCGGAGGGCTCGTTGTGGCTGGAGGGCGGTGGTGACGCGAAAGGCGCGGCCCAGGTGCTCCGCCGCTGGGCCGAGGGAGCCTGCACCAATGAAAAGCAGCGCGCCCGCTGGGATGATTTTGTCGCCGCCTTTGAAGCCTGGTCACCGGGCGCGATGCTGCCGGACCCGCTGCTGTACGTTTTGGAAAAAGCGGTCGAGGCCTGGGATGAGTTAATCGAGGGCGCGGCCGAGCTGATCATTGAGCGGAAAAAACAAGCCGTGCCGGCCGAGCCGTGCGCGGCGCTGGTGGCGCTTACGCGCACGGTGTTCGCCGGAGAGTTGAAGCGCCGGCTGGAGATGACGCAGGGCATTCACACTGTGTTGCGCGGCTACGAAACCGTTTACCACCAGCTGGTGCGGCGGGCGGGTAAATTGACGTTTGCCGACGTGCAGCGGCTGCTGATGCCCGAACTGGGTGCGCCGCGCCTGGTGAGTGGAGTCGAGGCGCGCGATGACGGCGACGCCGACTATGATTTGGCGGAGGCGCGCTTGGCGGTGGATTGGCGCTTGGATGCGAAGTTCGACCACTGGCTGCTCGACGAATTTCAAGATACCAGCCGCGGCCAATGGAGCGTGTTGCGCAACCTGATCGACGAGGTCGTGCAAGATCCGGAGGCGCGCCGCAGCTTGTTCTATGTGGGCGACGTGAAACAGGCGATCTACGCTTGGCGCGGAGGCGATCCGCGGCTGTTTCGCGAGATTTTCAACCACTACAACGAATCGGCGCCGGGCACCCTCGCCGAGGGGCGGCTCGACCAGTCGTGGCGCTCGGGGCCAGTTATCGTTTCGGCCGTGAATCGGGTTTTTGGTGACGCCGAGGCGCTGGTCGCTCGCGTGCCCGGCCCCACGGCGCAGCGCTGGACCAGCGAATGGCGCGACCACGAAAGTGCGCGGCCGCAGTTGGCCGGACAAGTCGCCTGGCTGTACGGCGAGAACGACGAGGCGCGGGCGGCGCTGGTTTTGCAGTTGCTCGACGAAATCAAGCCGCTTGAGCGCGGGCTCTCGGTGGCGGTGTTGGTGCAGTCGAACGAGTCAGCGACGTGGCTGGCGGATTATCTGAGGCGTGAAGGCGGCATGGCCGCGGTGGCGGCGTCGGATTTGCATGTGGGCACGGATAACCCGCTCACGACGGTGGTGCTGGCGCTGTTGCAAGCGGCGGCGCATCCCGGCGACCGACTGGCGCGTGAACAAGTGCGCATGTCGCCCCTGGCGGCGGCGCTCGAGGCTGCGGGCTGGGGACGCGCCGAAGCGTTGACGGAAGGGCTGCTGAAGCAGGTGCACGCCGAGGGGTTTGCCCGGACGGTGGACACCTGGTTGCGCCGGCTCGAGGCGGTGCTGGCGGCCGACGATGGCTTTAGCCGGGAGCGTGCGCGGCAATTGGCGGCGGCGGCGCAACTGTTTGATGAAACCGGGAGCCGCGACGTGGCGGAGTTTGTGCAGTTTGCCGGTCGGCATGTGGTGCGCGATGCCGAGACCGCTGCGGTGGTGCAGGTGATGACGATCCACAAGTCCAAGGGCCTCGGCTTTGACGTGGTGCTGTTGCCTGATTTGGAGGGCAACTCGCTGTCGACCCGGCGGCGCGAAGGGTTGGCCATTCAGCGAGCCGCTGATCGTTCGGTGGAGTGGGTGATGGATCTGCCGGCGAAGTTGTTTCATGAGCACGACCCGGTGCTCGCCGCCCATGTGGCCGAAGCCGAGGCTGAGGCGGCCTACGAAAAACTGTGTCTGTTTTATGTGGCGATGACGCGCGCCAAACGGGCGCTTTATCTCATCACTAAACCGGTGAGTGGAAAATCGAAGTCGGATAATTTCCCCCGGTTGCTGGCGGAAACGCTCGGCACCGCCGGCGTGGGCGGCGACATCGGTGTGGGCAAGTGGCGCGGGGCGGGAGCGTATGCCGACGGGGCCGCCGACTGGTTTGAGGCCAGCGCGATTGTCTCGGACGGCGTGGCCGAAACATCGGTTGAAAGTGGTATTGAAGTACTGGTGACGGCTGAGCCGGTGGTTCGCCATGCGGCGCGCACGCCCTCGGGCACAAAGGCCGGGGTGGTGAGTGGAGCGGTGCTGTTTGGCGAGTCGACTGCGGTGGCGGCGAGTTTCGGCACAGAGGTGCATGCGGCGCTGGCGGCGGTGGAGTGGGGCGGGTTTTCGCCCGAAGTGTTGGCGGCCTGGCAGGCGGCGGGAATGGGGGAGGCGGTTGTAGCCGAAGCGCGGGGATGCCTGGAGTCTGCGGCAGTGGAGGAGGTCTTCGCCTGTTATCCTGGCGCCGAGGTTTGGCGTGAGCGCGCGTTTGAAGTGGTGTTCGACGGAGCGTGGATCACGGGGATTTTCGACCGGGTGGTGGTCATGCGTGATTTGGCGGGGCGGGCGGTTGAGGCGACGATTTACGATTTTAAGACCGACCGGCTGGATGCGGGAGGAGTTGAGAAAACGGTGGGGCGCTATGCGGGCCAGCTGGAGATTTACCGGCAGGCGGTGGCGCGTTTGACCGGGTTGGGGGTGGGGCAGATACGCTGCGCATTGGTGCTCACCGCACTGCGATTGGTGGTGCCGGTAAAAGCGATGGGGGCAGATTGAGCTTTACATGCGGCTGCGCAGGCTGTTTCTCGATCGGTTTCTACACCTTACTTTCAATCCAAACCTGACACCACATGGGTAACCTCAAAAAGAAACGCCGTCTGCAGATGAACAAGCACAAGCGCAAAAAGCGCTTGAAGTCCAATCGCCACAAGAAGCGCACTTGGCAGAAGTAAGCTGCTACACTTTTTAAGCAGGTAAAAACCCGCCACTGGAAACCAGTAGCGGGTTTTTTTGTTTCACGGTTGGCCGGTGGTCGGCACCCCCGCAGACAATTGGTGTCGGTCTGGTGAATGAAAAACCTTGAACTGCCTCACGGGCCCATAGATATTCCCGAACCCGCGATCCACTTCCCCTTGGGATTGCAGGTCGAACCCCTGCTCTTGGTTGGTTTTACTTTCACTCTTTAGGTTAAACCCCGCCCGCTTCCGACCGCATGTTTTTCTCTGCGAAATCTAAAGGATTTTTTGTTGATTCGGGCGTAAACGAAGTCGTTTTAGCGCGTACCTCCAGTGCCGTTAGTCCGTTTGTAATTGAGGAGATTGTCGAGTGCCCTGCAGCGGATTCAGGGGCTTTAGCCGAAGCGCTTGTAACGGTGCAGTCGGTCAAGACGCCCAGTGGCTATTTGCATGCGACCTGTAGTGTAACCAGTCCGCGCCGGTTGCTCCGACGTCTTCCGGTTGAGACTAAGCGGCTGAAGGAATCGTCTTACTTAAATGAGCTAACGGTGCAACAACTGCGAATTGACCCTGATCAATACACCCTTGCCGCGTTGAGTCCTTTTACTGGTAAGGATTACGACATGCTCAAGGCCGCAGATAAAGAAATGGTGATCTGTGGTTTGCCAAACGTAGATCGGGGCGTTTTACAGGATGGTCTCCTCGGGCATGGGATATACCCTGAAATGATGGAATTGGGGAGTGTGGCCAGTGTGGGGGCGATGATTGATTACTTGAATTTTGCCGGAGTTAAGACCCCGGTGCTCATGCTCGAGCTGGAGGCCCAATCGACCAACTCCTATATTGTTTCGGCAGCTGGCTTGGAGGCGACTAGGCCAATTGCGCAAGGATTTGATTCGATGATTCCCTTTGTGCAAAAGGAACTCGGTCTTAAGGACGAGGCGGCCGCACGTAAATTATTCCTGTCAAATGCCTTCGATTTTACCGGAATGGGTTCTGTTTTAATCAAAAAAGTGATCAAGGAGTTGCAATCCTCTATTGGGTTTTACGAGGTGCAGACAGGGCAATCCATAGGCCAAGTAGCGTGCACTCTGCTGCCCTCAAAGTTGATTTGGCTTGAGGGTGCAATTGCGGCGGATTTGGGGGTGTCGGTTTTCAAGCCCGACATTCCCGCGTGGTTGACGGCACGCTCCATCACGCTGGCCGATCATCTGGTTTCGGCCATGCAGGATACTCGTCGTATGGGACTTTTGGGTTTGATGGTACGCAATAACGCCGGGCAAACTTCCGCTTCTGAAAAATCCACCTAAAAAATCTGCGGTGGCGTCTCTGCCTTCATGGCATCCTGATTTTCGGGTGCTGGATCGGCTGCCCGACATTAAGCCGGTGCGAACCATTTTCTTTATTAATGGTGCCGCCGTTTTAGTTGCTCTCGCCCTAGCTATATACGTGGGTTACCGCGAAGTTGCCTTGTGGACGTTGCGGCAGGATACGGTTGCAGTGGAAACTGAGGTTAATAATAACAAAGTTGCTAGCCGTAAGGCGGTTGAGCTGTTTGTTAAATTCAAGGAGCAGGAACAGTCGGTCAAAGCACTACAACAATTTGTTGCATCCGGTAAGTTGGTTTTATCGGATTTCGTTTTACATCTTGGCTCTACAATTCCTCTCAATGCACGGCTAAATTCAATCGATTATAAATCTACGGGCGTAGTGTTAAGAGGTGATATGTCTGGTGGGGCCGAAGAGGCTAGCGGGTTGGTATTTACATACCTCGATGTGCTGCGCAGGGATAAGGTTCTCGCGGGGGCATTTGAATCGATTACCCTCAACAGTGTTGTTCGTGATGCTGGATCCGCACGAATGAGGTTTGAATTTGGGCTTTCCTTTAAAGGCGCGGTCACGAAAAAAACGGGGGGGGCGAAATGAAAGTAACCAAACAAACCGTCCTCAGCACTTTAAGAAAATACCCGGTCCTAACGGTTGCAGCGCTCGTTTGTATCCCCTTGGTGATCTTGTGTTTTATTCGGGATGACGTGATTATTGAGCAGCAGGATATTCTTGATAAACTTCGAGCAGAGGCTGCGCTTTATCGGGCTAATATCACCAATTCCAGCCAGTTGCAGCAGCAAGTGGATTTTCTTGTTCAGGTTCAGGCGGCGATCGCCAAACGGTCTTTTCCAGCAGAAAGCGTGCCGCTCAACCTTCAGTATTTTTACAAATTGGAGACCGATATTGGCATTAAGTATTTGGATCTGAATCCGGGTGGTCGAACGACATTAGCCAAAGCCAAGCCACAAGCTAAGGCTGCTTACGTTCCATTGAATTACAGGGTCTCGGTTCAGGGTAGTTTCTTTCAAATCATCACGTACCTGCGTTCATTAGAGCAAGGGGCGTTTTTTTGCCGAATCAACTCTGCTACGGTTCTTAGTTCAGGGTCTAATGTTACGCTGAATATGGATTTGGACTTACTTGGAATTCAATGAAGTCGCTTTCAACGCTTTTAATATTGATAGCGGCTCCGCTGGGGCTTTGGGCTGAGCCGGTTTCTGACCTTTTGCCTCCGCAAACCCGTGCCGAGACGTTGAACCTCGCGCGTACTTTGCTTGCCACTAAGCCGATGGACTTAACTGAAGAGGCGCTGGCGGCGATGAACCCGTTTAATCCACTTGTGCCGGTGGCACCGGGCGTTGACCCTGAAAAGGGACCGGTTCAGGTGGTGGAGACCGTGCTGGTTAAGGATCGGGATTTGCTTAGCAAGTTGGCGGAAGACGTCATGCCTTCAGGCATGATGCAATTAGGCGATCGTAAGGTTTTGTTGGTGGGAAAGAAGAAGCTCAAAGTCGGCGATCGGATTTTGGTTAATTCTGATTCAACCGTTTATGAGTTGGAGGTCAGTGCCATTGAACGAACAACTTTTTCGCTCCGCCTTAAAAACGAAGAAATTACCCGGCTCATCAAAGCCCCAAACAAAAAGCAATGAGAACACGTATAGCATTTTTGGCTGCATTGACCGTTTTACCTCCAGTTTGGGCTCAGGAGGTTGTCGTAGCCCCTGTCGCTCCCGCCCCTGTGGTCGCCCCAGCAGCCTCCGCGGCTGTAGCATCGCCCGCAGAGGCATCCGTTTCCGCCCGCGGCAAGGAAACCTCGGATGTTGATTTTCCTGACGAGGAAATTCGCGTTATTCTTCGTAACATCGCCGATCTTTATGAGTTGAACCTGGTGGTGCCGGATACGTTGCAGGGCCGCACTTCTTTGAAGTTAAGCGGGGTCACGTGGAGGCAAATTTTTCAGGTTATTTTGTCTCCCGTGGGTTA
>CAMBUJ010000012.1 GCA_945871005.1 Opitutus sp. GAS368
GGCAAGGTCCAGGAAGTTCCCCAGACCGAAAAGACCCCGTTCTGGCCCCGTTCCCCCTACGGTTGCGCCAAGATGTACGCGTACTGGCTGACGGTGAACTACCGCGAGTCGTACAACCTGCATGCCTCGAACGGCATTCTCTTCAACCACGAGTCACCTCGCCGCGGCGAAACCTTCGTGACACGCAAAATCACCCGCGCGGTCGGCCGCATTAAACTCGGCCTGCAAGACTCCATCTACCTCGGCAACCTCGACGCCCAGCGCGATTGGGGTTACGCCAAAGAATACGTCGAGATGATGTGGATGATGCTGCAACAGGATCAACCGGACGACTACGTCGTCGGCACCAACGAGACCCACAGCGTCAAAGAATTCTGCCAAGTCGCCTTCGCCCGTGCCGGTCTGGATTGGGAGAAGTACGTCAAATACGACGCCCGTTACGAGCGTCCCGCCGAGGTGGAGTTGCTCATTGGCGATCCGGCCAAGGCCAAGAAGCAACTCGGCTGGGAGCCGAAGGTGCGCTTCAAAGAACTCGTGGAGCTGATGGTCGATCACGATATCGAACTCGCCAAACGGGAATCCCAGATCGCCAAGCTGCCCCCGCTCTGAACCGGACAAGGCCTACTGCCATGAAATACTACATCGCTGGTCATCAAGGCATGGTGGGTTCGGCGCTGGTTCGGCGCCTCCAAGGCGAACCAGGCGCGGAGTTGGTGGTTCGCACCCGGCGCGAACTCGACCTGACTTCGCAGGCTGCGGTCGAGTCGTTTTTCGCCAGCGAAAAACCCGACGTGGCCATCATTGCGGCGGCCAAAGTCGGAGGGATTCACGCCAACAACACCTACCCGGCCGACTTCATTTTTGAAAACCTGATGGTGGCCGCCAACGCCGTCCACGCCGCCCATCGCCACGGGGTCAAACGCCTGCTGTTCCTCGGCAGCTCGTGCATCTACCCCAAGCTCGCCCCACAGCCGATGCGTGAGGATTGCCTGCTCACCAGCGCACTGGAGCCGACCAACGAGGCCTATGCCATCGCCAAGATCGCCGGACTCAAACTCTGCCAATACTACCGCAAGCAGCACGGGGTCCTATTCCACTCGGCGATGCCCACCAACCTGTACGGCCCAGGCGACAACTACCACCCGCAGAACTCGCATGTGTTGCCCGCCTTGATCCGCCGCTTCGACGAGGCCCGCGCCGCCGGCAAGTCCGAGGTGATCGCCTGGGGCACCGGCACACCCATGCGCGAATTCCTCCACGTCGACGATCTCGCCGACGCCTGCGCATTCCTACTCAAACAGGACAACCCGCCCGACTGGATCAACGTGGGCACCGGCACCGACGTCACCATCAAGGAGCTCACCGAGTCGGTCGCGGCGGCCACCGGTTTCACCGGCAAAATCACCTGGGACGCCAGCAAGCCCGATGGCACGCCGCGCAAGCTAATGGATGTATCCATGCTGGCTGGACTGGGCTGGAAAGCTCGCATCGCCCTGCGCGAGGGCCTGGCCCAAACCTACGCTGCATTCCTCGCCGAGCGCGCCGCTGGCACGCTCCGGCAGTAAAAGAAACGGTGTAGGCCCGGACCCGGTGGTCGGGCCTACAATTTGGCAGCCGCCGCCTCATCCACCAGCCAGACCACCCGGTCCGCACAGGTTTTGAGGATTTGCGACGGCACGTTTTTAGGATCGTAGGAACCACGCATCACGCGCTGCAAGGCCTCGGCTTTGCCCGCGCCGAGAGTCATCAGCACAATCAGTCCGCACTGGCGCAAACCAGTCGGGGTAATCGTCAGGCGCCAACCTTTGCCGGGCACTTCCTGTCCACCAAAGGGCAGCCCACCGTCATCGCTCAACAGCGGTGTGCCGGGGAAAAGTGAAGCGGTGTGGCAATCGTCGCCCATGCCCAGAAAACACACGTCATAGGCGCGGCCAGGACCGGCCAAAATCAACAGGGTCCGGCGGTAAGCCTCAGCCGCTTCGGCAACCGGCCAGGCAACCATCCACGGGTGCCGGCGATCGGTTGGCACGGCCAGCGGCTCGAGCAACTGACGCTCGGCGTTGCCAAAATTACTGTCGGGGCTGCTCAACAGGACATGCCGCTCGTCGCTCACGGTCCACTCAATGCCGGCAGCCTCGGCCGGGGTTAACTTATGGCTGGCGACCACCCATTGATACCATTCCTTGGGCGTGCCCCCACCGGTCAGCGCCCAAAGAAAGCGGGAATGCGCAGCCTGTGACCGGGCCTGCTGCCCTAGTTCGAGAGCCTTCTCAAAGAGCTCCTGCTTGGTGCCGACGAGAACCTGGCCGTATTCAGACTTAATTTCGCGCATGGTGTTATTCTTAAAATAGGGCTGCCGGGGTTGGCCAATCTTGGCTTAAAAGAACATCGACTCACCGAGGGCGGCCTCGGGGCTGAGCAGACTGACGGTGGTCGGCAAGGTGGTCGTGCCGGTGCCCAAATCGGCGGTGAAGGAGCCGCTGCCATGGGCCAAATCGCCGCGCCAATGAAACCGGTGGGCATTGCGGTAGTTGAAATCCAACTCGAAGGAAACCCCCTCGGCACGTTCCTGGGTCTCGACCCGGATGTCTTTGGCCCCGCAATTGACCAAGCGGGTCTGCAACCACTTGGCCAAAACACGCGCTTCGGCGGCAACCGCGGGTTGGTGAATCAAGCTGACCCCATTCAGCCCATCGACGATCGACGCTGGCGGATAGGCGCTGAGGAACTGGGCGATCGATTGGCGCACGGGCAGCAGACGAGCGTATGCGAGATCGCGAACCAGTTCGGGCTTGGGCCAGGCGAACGTCAGGGCGTCGGCTGGCGTGATCGCGCTATCAAGAATGACCCGCTTGGAACGGTTGAGCAGGTACTTGAATTGGCTGATGCGTGCGCTGGAAATAAAACGGTGCGGCCAGTAGTAAAGCGGTAGGTCGGAGGAAAGGCAGATCGACACCTGATTCTCGACGAAGGGCCGGGCCGAGAAGGGGTAATTGAGCATCACAAACTCGCAGCAACGCGTGTCGCCCTTCGATTTCCCCAGATGGCATTCGCCGTAAATTTTGGCGCGCATCTCAGTCGTAGTGGCCTCGTCGGGCATCGGGCAAAGCACGACCACGCGGCACGGGTAGCGGCGGGAAAAACGCACCGCGATTTGAAACTGCTCCAGCGCGTCTTCGACGGTGGTGTGCAGACCGAGCTGGACGACAAAGTTAACCTGGGTGGCCTTGGCATTGTCGTGGGCGGGCGCGGCCCCACCCCCTGCGGCAACGTCATCCCACATGCGGGTCATGCTCTTCTTGATCGAGCCCACCGGAACCTCGATACCGGGCAAGGCGTTGAAAATTTCAGACATCGTGATGGGAGGCCGTGGCGCCCCCCCGCTCGTCCGGCCGGCCCGATTAGGGGAAGCGACACAGACCAGCGGGAGGCGTGCTTAGGCGGTTGAAGTGGTCGTTGGGATTTCCCGGCGCAGGCAGGGAGACTTAGGGCTGGCGCCAGAGGTGGTTGTTCTTGGCCAACAGGGCGTCAGCGTCGGCCGGCCCCCAGGACCCGGCGGGATAGCTGTCCATGCCGGTGCGACCAGCGGCAGCCCAAGCCTCCAGAACCGGAGTGTAGAGCTTCCAGGACGTCTCCGCCTCGTCACCCCGGATGAACAGGGTTCCGTCACCGGTCATGGCGTCGAGCACCAGGCGCTCGTAGGCCTCGGGCGTATTCGAGCCGAAGGTCGTAGAGTAGTGAAAGTTCATCTTCACCGGCTGGGTGCGGGTTTCCAGGCCGGGGACCTTGCCGTTGAGCACCAAGCTCAGTCCCTCGTCGGGCTGGATTTGGAAGGCCAGTGTGTTGGGAGCCAGGTTGAAGCGCTCGCTCTCGGCGAACAGGGTGCCGGGGGGACGCTTGAACTGCACGGCGATCTCGGTCACGCGGCGCGACATGCGTTTGCCTGAGCGCAAATAGAAGGGCACTCCCTGCCAGCGCCAGTTGTTGATGGAAAGACGGATGCCTGCATAGGTCTCGGTGCCCGATTCCGGGTGAATGCCGCCCTCCTCGAGGTAACCTTTGGCCGGTTTACCGCCCATCATGCCGGCAGCGTATTGCGCGCGCACCACGTCGCCGCCCGGAGTGAGATCCAAGGGCTGGATGGCGCGGAGAAGTTTCACCTTCTCGTCGCGGATCGCCTCGGCGTCGAGCGAGACAGGCGGCTCCATCGCAGTGAGCGCGACGAGTTGCATGGTGTGATTTTGGATCATGTCACGCAGTGCGCCGCTCTGCTCGTAGTAGCCGCCGCGCGTACCCACGCCAACCTCTTCGGAAACGGTGATCTGCACCGAATCGATGTAGTTGCGATTCCAGAGGGGCTCGAAAATGGAGTTGGCGAAGCGCTGCACCAGCAAGTCCTGCACGGTCTCCTTGCCCAAGTAGTGATCGATGCGATAAACCTGATGCTCCTCGAAGACTTGGCGGATCGTCTGATTGAGCTCCAGGGCGGTGGTCAGATCCTTACCGAATGGTTTTTCGATGATGACCTTCGAATGATGCGGTTGACCGAGATATTTCGCGGCCAGTCCGCTCGCGCCCAAGTTGAGCAGGATCGGCGCAAACACCGACGGCGGGGTCGAAATGTAGAACAACGTCTGCACCTCGCGACCGAGCGTTTTTTCGATGCCGGCGATGTGCTCGGCCAAGCGGATAAATGCGTCTGGTTCGTCGTAGCCTCCGGCAACATAGGTGGTGCGTGCAGCCACCCGGCCCCAGACCTCCTCGTTCAACTCGCGCCGGGAAAATTCGTTGATCGCGTCGGTCGCGTCCTGGCGGAACTGCTCGTCGGGAATCGCCTTGCGCCCATAGCCAATCAGAAAGAAATCCGCCGGCAGCAGATTATCGAAACTGAGGTTGTAGATGGCGGGAATGAGTTTGCGCGCGGTGAGGTCGCCCGAGGCGCCAAAAATGACGACCACAGTGGGCGGGCTACCGCGATGTTTACTGAGACCTTGAAGGAAGGGGTGACGTTGGACTTCGGCCATGGAACCGCGAATTTCGTCCAGCCGGAGACGAGCAAGCAAGGCTAATGCGGTGAATAATCCGCATGCTTCCGTCCAGTCTCGCTCATGGCCGGAAGTGCTTGGGAAAAAGCTCGATGTTTTCGAAGTGGCGCACCTCGGCCTCCCCTGACGCCGTCACTGCGACCTCGACGACATCGAAGCGGAACGAGTGTTGGCGCGGCTTGAGCGAACGCAGGTAGGCGGTGGCGGCCCGGCGCACCACTTTCTTTTTACGTGAACCCACCGCAAAGAAGCCCGCGACCAACGCGGTCGCAGCGCGGGTTTTAACCTCCACAAAAACCAGCACCGCTCCATCTTGGCAGACCAGATCGAGCTCGTCGCGCCGGTCATGGGGATCGCGCCAGTTACGTGCGACCACGAGATAGCCCCGTTTTTGCAAGAAATCGGCGGCCAGTCGCTCCCCTCGCTCGCCCGTACTGAGGGACCGGAACCAAGACGGGTTACCCAGCCAGGATTGGAGTCGTTGTAACATGGTTTACGGGTTCAGTAACCGGGGGTGAATTGTCATTGCGACCCCTCCACTGGGCTGGCAGTTCCTAACTGAAACGCTTCGGCGCATACCCTGAACCATGGCTTCGACTTCCTCCATTGCCTCCACCCTGCGTCGTGCGCTGCTCGTAAAAGTTATTTCCAAGCCGACCCCGACACGCGAGGACGTCACCGCGGTGATCGAATTAACCTCATCAAAAGTCGTCGAGGCGCTCCAGTCCCAGTCAATGACCCTCTATTTGGTGGAAGGGAACCAAATCGCCTTCCGCCATGTTTACTACTCGCCCTCCCTCTGGGGGGCCGATTCGGCCAAAGCGGAAAGCTTCAAGGCGAGTGCCGCCAAACTCCTTGATCTTAAAATCCCCCTCGGCCAAGGCATCGTCGGCAAAGTGATCGCAGGCGGCAAACCGGTGATTTTCCGCAACACCGAGACGCAGGCGCCCTTCATGGCCTCGATGGCCCAAACCAGCGGCTTTGAGGTGTGCTCGATGCTCACCGTACCGCTTCAGGTTGGCCCCCTCACCATCGGAGCCATACAGGTGCTCAACAAGGAACCGATCGCCGGTACCCAGGGCGTTTTCTCCGAGGGCGATGTAACGCTGCTGCAGGAGGTCGCCGAATATTCGGCCGCCCTGATCCAGCGCATGCAGGATCCGAAGTTCCAACCCAGCCCGGAAGACACCGCCAAGTTCATCGCCCGCCTGACCGACCATCCGCTCATCACCAAAGCCGAGGAGCTGACCATCGACGAGAATTTGGTGACAGCCATCGGCGATGCGATCATCCGCCGCGAACAAATTTTCCCGTGCAGCCGCACCTCGGCCAATTCGATTAGCGTCCTCATGACCAACCCGTTGGACTTCGCCCGCCGCGAAGCCTTCCAGCAAGCCACCGAACTGGTCATCGACGAGATCTCCATTGCCTCATCCCCCTTCATTGAGGCTCTGGTCAAAAAACACTTCAAAAACGATCCCGCCGCCACCACCACCGACGTCGATATCTCCAGTGTCGCCGAGGTGATCAGCTCAGCCTACAGCGGCGAAGGCACCGGCGAGATCAAGGCCGAAGACCTCGAAAACGAGGACTCCGCCCCGGTCATCCAGCTGACCAATCGCATCATCGAAGACGCCTACATTTGCGGCGCTTCCGACATCCACATCGAGCCGATGGAAAAGGATCTCGTGATCCGCTACCGCATCGACGGGCTTTGCCAGGAAAAGCTGCGCCTGCCCAAGCAGGTGGCCAACGGCTTGGTCACCCGCCTGAAAATCATGTGCAACCTCGACATTGCCGAGCGTCGCCTGCCCCAGGACGGCCGCATTGTTTTCAAAAAATACACCAAGAAGAACATCGATATCGACCTGCGCGTGGCCACCGGCCCGATGAATCATGGCGAGAAGGTCGTCATGCGCATTCTCGACAAAACCAAGAGCACCCTGCCCTTGCCCGCCCTCGGCTTCTCCGACGAAAACCTGGCCCGCTACCGCGAGTGCATCCGCATGCCCTATGGGATGATTCTGCACTGCGGCCCCACCGGATCGGGCAAATCGATGACTCTGTATTCCGCCCTCGGCGAGGTGAACACGCCCGACGTGAACATCCAAACCGCGGAGGACCCCATCGAATACACCCTGCCTGGGCTCAACCAGATGCAGATGAACCGCCAAATCGGGCTGACCTTTGCCCGCGCCCTGCGCTGCTACCTGCGCATGGACCCCGACATCATCCTGGTCGGCGAAATCCGCGACGAGGAAACCGCGCAAATCGCAGTCGAAGCCGCCCTCACCGGTCACTTGCTCGTCTCCACCCTGCACACCAACGACGCGCCCTCGACGGTCTCGCGCATCGGGGAAATGGGCGTTGAACCGTTTAACATCTCCGCATCCCTGGTTTGCGTGTGCGCCCAACGCCTCCTGCGCCGCGTCTGCAAAAACTGCAAGCAACCCTACGAGCCCGAGGGCAGGGAAAAGAAACTGTTGGAGGAGGCCATCGGCTGGAGCGGCCAAGTCTTCAAAGCCAACGCCCAAGGTTGCCCTACGTGCAACGGTGCCGGCTACAAAGGCCGCGTCGGTATCCACGAACTCATGGTCAACAACGAGGAGCTGACCAACGCGATCAACAAGGAGGTCGAGGTCGCCGAGCTCAAGCGCATCGCCATGCGCACCGGCATGAAGACTTTGCACCAAGACTCGATGCTCAAGGTCAAGATGGGCCTGACCACCATCGAGGAAGCCCTGAGCAACGTCCCGCCCGACCTGATCAAATAAAAGTCGGCGGGGCGCGCCCCCGCCTCCGCGCTGGACACCCCGCCGCCGCCGCGCAAGGGTCTGCGCCCTGTATGACCCTGATCGAAGACCTCCAATGGCGCGGACTCCTCGCCGACTGCACTGACCTCGACGCGCTCACCAAGCGCCTAAACGAAGGTCCAATCACGCTCTATTGCGGTTTTGATCCCACCGGCGACTCGCTCCACGTCGGCCATCTCATGGGGCAACTCACCCTCAAACGTTTCCAATTGGCCGGCCACCACGTGATCGCCCTGGCCGGTGGCGCCACCGGCATGGTCGGCGACCCCTCGGGCCGCTCCTCCGAGCGCAACCTGCTCACCCGCGAGCAGCTCGCCCACAACATCGCCTGCATCAAAGAACAACTCGCCCGCCTGCTCGATTTCACCGCGACCGCCAATCCGGCCCGCCTCGTCGACAACGCCGACTGGACTGCGCCGATCAGCCTGCTCGATTTCCTGCGCGACGTCGGAAAATATTTCTCGATCAACGTCATGATGGCCAAGGATTCGGTCAAATCCCGCATGGAGGGAGAAAACGGCATCAGTTACACCGAGTTCAGTTACCAACTGCTGCAGGCTCACGACTTTTACCACCTGCGCAAAACCGCCCAGTGCGAACTGCAAATCGGCGGCTCCGACCAGTGGGGGAACATCACCGCCGGCACCGACCTGATCCGCAAAAAACTCGCCGCCACCGCCTGGGGCTGGACCTTCCCGCTCATCACCAAGAGCGACGGCACCAAGTTCGGCAAAACCGCCAGTGGCGCAGTCTGGCTGGATGCGACCAAAACGAGCGCCTACAAGCTCTACCAGTTCTTCGTTAACACCGAGGACGCCAAGGTCTCCGAATACCTGCGTAAGTTCACCTTCCTTGCCCGCCCCGAGATCGAGGAGCTGGAGGCCAAACACGCCGCCAACCCCGGCCCCCGCGAGGCCCACAAGGCGCTCGCCCGCGAAGTCGTCCGCCTCGTCCACAGCCAGGACGCACTCGACGCCGCGCTCAAGGCAAGCGAGATCCTGTTCGGTGCCGAAATCGGCGACACCTCGGAAGAAGTTTTCCGCGACGTGGTCGGCGAAATCCCGACCCAGACGGTCACCGCTTCCCAGTTAACCGCGCCCGGCTGGATCCTCACCGAGGCCCTCGTGCACACCGGTCTTTCCCTGTCCAAGGGACAAGCGCGCAAGGACATCGAAGGCGGCGGAGTATATATTAACAACGTGAAGTGCGCCGACATCGCCCGCGCCCTCACGACCGCCGACCTGCTGTTCGGCAAACACGTGCTGCTGCGCAAAGGCAAACGCACCTACGCGGTGCTCAACCTCGCGGACTAAAGTTCAGCCCCGGTGGCGGGCGAAGAGCAGGCCGGCGGGGAGCCGGTCGCCCGCCAGGGCTTGCAGTTCGGCAGTTTCATCCGAGGCGACAACCGCGCGGACGCAGTCGAGTTGGGCGGCCGTCGCGCCCCACCGACCGAGCAAAGCCAAGGCTGCGGCTTGGTCTGCGGGTAAAGCGTCAAGGGTGCGTTCGCCGGTACAACGCACGGCTTGGGTCAGCGCGGCGCAACCAGCCGGGCCGTGCGGCCCGAGTTTGAGTCCACCCAGGGCGGCGAGCAGTTCAGCCAAAATCGCCGGGGGCAGCACGTCGGCCGGATCGCCCGAAAGCGAACGGCGCGCGCAAAGCCGACCGAGGGCCCAAAGCCAGGCTTCAAGCTGGCCGGGGGCGGTCGCCACCACGCGCGGTAAACGGGTCAGAAGGCGGCGGGTAAACTCCAGCCGTGTCGCTTGGGGCAGACGCTCCAAAGTCGCGGCGGCACGTATCAGTTCGGCGGGCACCTCGGCCGCACGCAGCTGGTTTTCCCAACGGCGCCACAACACCAGTTGGCGGGAGGCGTCGAGTCCGCCGGCGACGCGGCGCCACAGAATCCACTCCTGCGTTTGCACACGCGAATCGCGCGGGTAGGCCAGCCCGAGTTCGCGCACCCACCAGAGTTCGTTCAGGCGAGCCTCATCGAGAGGCCAACCGCAACCGGGACGCAGGCAATATCCCGCCAGGCTCAGCCAAACGGCCTCGTGATCGGGCGAGCGCTGGCGCCGGGTGAGCGTGGCGGCCAGCGCGGGCCAGAGACCGCGCAGAGTGGCGGGCGACCAGTCGGCGCGCGGCTGGCCCAGCAGGCGTTCAAGCTCCGGCAGCAAAGCACGTGGCGCGACCGGCGCGACGACGACGGTCGATGCGGACGCGGCTGCCGCTGCAGGAGTTTTGGCGGACACAACGGGCGCGGCAAAGAGCGCTTCGATCGCCGCGAGCGCGGCCGGAAGCGCGGAAGAGACGGGGAGCGAACTGGAGAAGGCGGCCGAAGGCGGGGAGTTAAGTGCGGGATTGGCGGGACGGCTCGCTTCGGCTTGGGCGCGCAAAGGAAACCGAAGGTCCCAGGCTTCGGGATAACCCGGGAGCGGATTAAGCGGAAGGCAGCGCACCCGGAGCAGGCCAACGGCATTAAGCGAGGCTTCGAGAGCCACGGGGAGAACACCGTTGGCGGGCAGCGGCGCGCCGGGGGGGATTTGCAAAATCGCCGTGAGTTCGGGCAAAGCGGTGTGCACGGCACTGGCGGGCCGGACCTCGCCGGGGCGTTCGGCGTCGGGGCGGGCGGAGGAATACAACCGAAAGGAAATCGGCTGATTAACGCGCGCCAACAACCCCGGCGGGGCCACCCGAACCGGGTGGTCGAGCGGCGTACCGTGTGGGAGTACGCAGAGCAGCGAGGCGCTGGACTGCCGCGTCATGGCGGTTTCGATCCAGAAGGCGTGGGCGGCATGGCTGGCGATGAGCGGGGCCCCACGCCGGAGTTGCGCGCCAAACCACGCTGCGCCGAGAGCCACGGCTTGGTCGGGGCGCGGGTTGTCGAGCTCGACGACCGGGTGGCCTTGCCAGGCGCCCAGCAGGCCGGTGAGGCGTTCGCGCAAGAAAGCGGGGGCCAGCGTGCCTCCGTTATAAAGTACGGCATCGACGCGATGCCCGCGTAGAAAGGCGGCGAGATGCCGGGTGATCGCGGAGTCGGGGGCGTAAGGCAGCCCGAGTTCGCGCAGGCCACTGGCGGGGCGGAGCGGGTTGGCGTCGGCGGCGCAGGCCGGGAAAAACCCATCGAGCACCCGCGCGCGCACTGCGGCCGGCTCCAGCGTGAGCGAGCGTGTGGAGCCCCACAAGCCGCCGCCGGGGAAGGTTACGGCAAAGGTATGCGGAGTGTTGTCGTCGGAAGCGCGGGCGAGGATCGCTTCTTTGGCCTCGCGGGCCGCCGCAACCAGTCCGGGCCAAGCACGGGCATCCTGCGGGCCGCCGAGCAGGGTTTCGATGTGATGCGCCAGGGCGGCGTCGATGTTGTCGCCACCGAGCAGAAGATGCTCCCCGACCGCGATGCGCTCCAGCACGGGCAGTGCGCTGGCGGCAGTGGGATCGGCCAGTCGGGCGGTGAACAAACTAAAATCCGAGGTGCCGCCACCGAGGTCGCAAACGAGTAAGTGAAACGCCTGCGATGCAGCAGCAGGTTGGCCGGTGACTTCGGCGTGCAGGTGTTGTTCAAGCCAACGCTGAAGTCCGGCGGGGCCACCGTGGCGGGCGAGCCAATCGTAGAAAACCGCCTGAGGTTCTTCGAGCAGGCGCACGCTTGCAGGCAGGCCGGCTTCGCGGGCGGCAGCGAGGGTCAGTTCCTGGGCGTCGGGCGCAAAGGAAGCGGGCACCGTCAGAATAACGTGCGGCGGCGGCTCGGCGGTGGTGTTAACCGCAGCGGTAAGATAGGGCTGGGCGCTGGCCCAAATTTGCCGCAACAGCAGGGCCGAGGCGCCCACCGGAGAGAGCCGTTCGGCTTCGGGGATTTCGCTGCTTCCCCAGGGCAAAATCAGCCTGGTGCGATCAACGAGACGGTGCCCAAGCCAGGACTTGGCGGCGTGGATCACGCGACCGGGAGTCCGCGAGGCGGCGCGGCGGGCGAGGTAACCGGGCACGGGGGCCGCACCGAGGTTCACGCGCTCGTCGGGACGGGGGTGATACAGAAAGGACGGCAGCAGCTCGGCGGCTAAGGTGGTGCCCCCCTCCTCGGGCTGGACGATCGGCACGATCTGCGGGGAGCAAGCAGCCCCGTCCGGCCCGACGGAAACGAGGGCGAGAGCGCAGTTACTCGTACCCAGATCGATGCCGATGCTCAGCGGGCAAGGCGACGGAGGCGCGGCGGAAGTGGAGGCGGAATCAGGCACGGGTGAGCGCGGGCTCAAGCGGTGCGGACCTTAAATTCGAGCCGCCAGGTGCGGTCGGTCTCGGCGTGGCGAAGGTGAAGTTCCAGTACGCCGAGCTCATTGACCCGGGAAACCAGCCGCACCGGGATGACGTCGCCCTCGGCAAGACCTTCGCCGGGGGGCAGGACGGTCTCGACGCGGGCGGTTTCTTCCAAGTCGCGCAGCGCGTCGGGGACGAGTGAGCCGGTCTGGTCGCCGGCGCGTGCAGTGGTGCTAAAGAGGCGGAACTCGACAGGTTCGCCCACCACGAGGCCGAACTCACGCTCGGCGAGGGTGGCGCTGGTGCCTTCCTCCATGCCCTGGGGCGCAACACAGAGGGCTTTGATCACCGGCTTGAGCCCGGGCACGGCGAGCACGGTGGATTCGAGACCGACGTAGTAGGATCGGGCGGTGCCCGCACGAATGCGCACGCCGGCGCCTGAGTTGAGCAGACGACCGTAAGCGGCGGCCCCGCGGGCGACCGCCAGATCGTAGTCGGCCCCGGCGAGCTCGACGGGCGCAGCGCCGAACCAACCCGAAAGCAAATCGAGCACGCGGCGGCGCATGGGGGCGGCTTTGAAGACCCCGCCATTGAACAACACATGGGTCGGCCGCAGCAGCCCGTGGGCGCTGGCGGCAAGGGCGTTGGCCACGCGTGCCTGTAAGTCAGCCGAGGCGGCGATGTTCTGGTGACTACGCTGAAGGAAGCGGGCCAGATGACGGCTCAGCGCGGGATCGGCGGCGTAATTCAGGCCCAATTCACGCAGGCCACCCGCGCTGCGCCCGGCAGGGAATTCCGTGGGTGCTGTCAGGGGCAAAAAGCCGTCGAGCGCGATCGCTTCGAGCAGGGAGCGTTCAAGGCGCGTGGACACCGTGCTGGCAAAAAGCCGGGCGCTGCGCGTCGGCACGGCCACGGGCACGCCGGGCAGCGCGGGGTCGTTAAAGATCGCTTCCTTGGCGTCACGCGCGGCCTGCACGAGGGCGAGAAACTGCCACTCATCCACCGAGTGGCCGGCGTCCTCGAGTTGACTGCGCAGGGCGTGGGCCAGCGCCAAGTCGAGGTTGTCGCCACCGAGCAAAATGTGTTCACCCACGCTAATGCGATCGAGGGCCAGGGCGCCCGCGTTTTCACCGACCGCGATCAGGCTGAAATCGGCGGTGCCTCCGCCGACGTCGCAAACGAGCACGATATTGCCGGGGCGCACGTGGCTGCGCCAGTCGGTCCCGGCCGTTTCCAGCCAGGCGTAGAAGGCGGCGAGGGGCTCTTCGAGCAGGAGCGGTTCGGCAAAACCGGCACGACTGGCGGCGTCGCGGGTGAGGTTGCGGGCGGCCTCGTCGAAGGAGGCGGGCACGGTGATCACGACGCGGGTATCAGCCCAATTAAGCGCGTCGGCGTGGCTCACCGCCGCGCGCAGGTGGGTGAGGAAACAAGTCGTGGCCGCGAGAGGGGAAACCTTTTCGGCCGCGGGGACGGCCGTGGATTGCCAAGGCAGGATGGCCGCGGTGCGGTCAACACGCGCGTTGCATAACCAGGATTTCGCGGAGGTAACGAGCCGGTCGGGCGCGAGGGCGCCGCGGCTGCGGGCGAAACGACCGACCACCGGAGCGTCTTTACCTGCGGTCCAAGGCAAGGTAAAGGAGCCGGGCGCTTGTTCGTCGGGATGCGGGAGATACAGGGCGGAGGGCAGCAGCGGAAGCTCCTCGATTGCCCCGGGCCCCGCGGATTGAACCAGCGGCACAATGCGCGCGGGGGCCGGGCCGGTGACCAAGGCGGCGGCGGAATTACTGGTACCCAGGTCGATGCCAAGAGCGAGGGAGCAAGCGGTGTCCATGTGAAGGGCGATGAGCGATGAAGCAGATATTTAAACGCGGCGGGCGGGAGTGGATTAGCGGAGCTCGATTTCCGCGGGAGCGACAATGCCGCTGTGCGCCTGGGTGGGATCGCTGGCGTGTGGCAGTTTCACCGCAGCGGTGTTGCGCCACCCCCGATGGAGCAGTTTACCGGTGAACGGAGGCTCACCTGCAACCCGGCCCAAGAGGCGATAGGCCTCAGGGTCAAACCCGGGCGCCAGCGTAACCGCTGCACCTTCCTCGGCGGAGTGCAGGGGCTGGAGGGTGAAGGCGCTTTGCAACGCGGCGCGGCAGCCGGTGTGAACCACGCGGGCAACCGCAGCGACCTGCGCATCCGGCACGGTGCGGATGTCCTCCATCGCGAAGTCGAGGAGGCGGCCTTGCTCTTGCAGTTTGGCGAGCAGGCGCAGGGCGCCCCCATCGGCGATTAGGATCGGATCGAAGCAGGGCGGGGCCGGCTGAGCGGGAATCGGCGCGGG
Organism: Opitutus sp. GAS368; assembly: GCA_945871005.1. Lineage (GTDB taxonomy): Bacteria > Verrucomicrobiota > Verrucomicrobiia > Opitutales > Opitutaceae > Rariglobus. The sequence continues at coordinate 14,430 of CAMBUJ010000012.1, forward strand.
GGGCACGGGGGGCGCGGGGCGCGTTGCCTCCGGCGCGGGCGAAGGAGCGGGTAATGGAGGCGTGGGCACGGCCGAAGGACGGCGCAGAAAAACTGAGGTGACCGCCAAAACCGAGATCGCGAAGGCCGAGAAACTGGCGCCGCGCAGGGGATCGTCGGCCTGCTGCCAGAGCCAAAGGCCTAGCCCGGCACTGAGCGCCGAAGCGGTGAGTGATAACACGGTGCTAACTGGGGAACCAGAGGAACGCATGGACATACAGGGCCCAAGACAACGAGCGCGGCAGTAAAGTTCACTCTAAAAATAAACCCGGAGCCGATGCCGCTCTTTTCCGCCGTGAAAGGGGCGGCAGCCCGTAGACCAAGCACGTGTCGGCCTACCGCAACCCCAGCACCAGCTGCAGCATCGTCTCCAAATCACGCCCCGGCTGGTATTGGCCGCGCTTAAGTACCGCGATCGACTTGCAGCGACAGCGCCGCAACGCCTCGGCATCAACCTCCGAAAACCGCACCTCGTCAGCCCGGTAGCCAATCACATCCACGGAGGAAAGGGGCTTCCAAGCATACGGCAGGCCAGTGGCGCTTACCTTGATTTCCCAGCCCGCCACGCCCCCCAACGGGATCTCGGCAGTGAGTAACTGAGGATAACGCTGCACCAAATCAGGAACCACTTTAGTGGCGACGCGAACACGGGCCACCAGAGGAAGCTGAGCGAAATAATCGACCAAACCTGTTACCCGGCGGGCACGGAACTGGGTGAAAAAATCCAGGGCATCAATGCCCATCAAGTTCATCCCGTTGTAAAGCCCCTGCTCGTTGCGACTGCCGAACTTTTTCCAGGCGTACCACGACTGAAACTGCCGGGTGAGCATCAGCCCGATCTCAAAATGCAAATGCGCGCGGTCCCGGGGAATCGTACCCCCGCCTGAGGTGCGCCCCATGGTGGCGATCACCTGCCCGGCCTTGACCGCATCGCCCGCTTTTATGCCCGGGACGACGGCGCTTAAGTGGGCGTAGAGGCTGTAAACCGGGGGCTGCACCTCCGCATGCTCGATCACGATGTACCGGCCGTAATTACTCTCCCCGGCGCGGTTATTAATGTGGCGCACCACACCCGGCATGGCGGCTAAGATGTCGTCAATGGATTCACCACGAGCATCGCGTTTAATCGGCTTTAAATCCAGGCCCTCGTGGAACTGGTGCCCGCCACTGCGGGCGCAGCCAAACAAACCCGAGGCCGGATCACCCGAGGCGGTGGCTTGTACGTAGGTTTCGATCGGCTTGCCCTCCGCGTAGGCCGTGTTCGGCGTCGGCCAAACCAACTCCAACCGCGGTTCGCCAGCCCACAGCCAAGCAGGAGCGAGGATCGGCAACCACCAACTCAGACGAGACCGCTTCACGTGTTATTTAGCCTTGGCGATTTTCTTCTGCAGCTCGACCGAGGTGCCGTCCAAGTTCTTAACCAACTCGGGCAACATTTCATCGGGTAAAGCGGCGAATACCGCGATCGACCCAGTGTTAAATGCTCCATCAATCACCCGCGCCCCAACCGGTTTGTCGTTGATGAAAAGAACCAAGCGCTTCCCCTGATTGTTGCCGGTGACTCGATACACATCCCGCGCCGCATCGGCGGTCAGACTGAACACCAAAAATTTACCGAGATCCGACTGGGCCAAGGACACTCCCGTGTAATCAAACTCAGTGACGATGGGCTTCGCGTTCACCGCAATCTGCACGCCACTGATCGGTAGGGTAACGGTGGCGAAAGCTTCCCGTTCATTGGCCTCGATCAAAAACCGCGCCACCGTGGTGTCGTAGTCTTTTTTCTTGCTGGACGTATTGCAGCCGACCACCGCCCACAAGGAGCCGAGTGTGATGATCACGGAGAGAAACCGAACGGAAATTTTCATAAGATAAAGAGGCTTTGGTCTTAAGTGCTGTGGGTTGCAAGGAGCGACCTGCTATACGGTTACTTTGTGGCCGGATCGGCGAAGGCGTCCATTATCTCCGCGCCCACCGTGTCCGCGATGATCCGGCCTCGCGGGGTCAGCCGGAGATGACCGTCGACCACTTCAGCCACCGCCGCGTCCTGCAGCCGACTGATCTGAACCTCAACTTCGGGCCACGGCGCGGAGGGAAAACGCCCGCGCAACTCGGCCAGATTCACCCCGGCGTTCATGCGTAGGCCAAAGATGAGCGCATCCTCGGCGAGCAACGCCGGGGTCAACACGACGCGATCCTCGGTGACCCGTTCGCCCAAGCCGAGGCGGAACTGCCATTTGTCCAGATCAGCCACATTGCCCCCGCGAACCCCTGCATGCTGGGAGGCCGCCGAAGGCCCGAGCCCGACCCATTCGTGCATGCGCCACGTATTCAGATTGTGTAGGCAGGCATGGCCGGGACGGGCGAAATTGGACACCTCGTATTGCCCGTAGCCGGCCGCCGCCAAGCTCGCCCAGGTGGTTTCATAGAGCCGGGCTTCATGCTCCACATCCAACTTCACCTGCCCCTTGGACAGTTTCACCCACAGCTTGGTGTCCTCCTCGAAAGTCAGGCAGTAGGTTGAAAGATGATCCGGAGCTAGGGCCAACGCCTCGCCCAAATCGGCGAGCCACGCCGCCTCGTCCTGTCCGGGCAGGGCAAACATCATATCAATATTCACGCTGGCGAAATCCGCCGCGCGGATGCGTTCGTAAGCGCGGAACACCTGCTCACGGGTATGTTGCCGACCAAGTCCATCGAGCAACGTCGGCTGAAAAGATTGCGCCCCCATCGAGATGCGCGTCACCCCGATCTCCTTGAGCGCGGCCAAACGGGCTTCGGTAACCGATGCGGGCGCCATTTCCACGGTCCACTCCCGTAATCCGCCGCCCAAGCGCGTGTGCACGATGCTACCGAGTGCGCGGATATCTTTGGGCGAAAGTAGTCCAGGCGTTCCCCCGCCCCAAAACACCGTTTCCACGCTGCGCGCGTCCCAGCGAACTAGGTCGGCTTCGCGGGCAATACTTTGCAGGTAGCGGCTGATGCCGTCTGCGGTGGGTGCGGTCTGGTAAAACGCGCAAAAATCACAGGTGGAGGCACAAAACGGCACATGCACATAAAGACCCAACGGATCGGTGCGATCGACTCGGGCCGCTTGGTGATTGATTTCGCTCATTGCCAAGATCAGGCGTTTCTGTTGCCTAACCAACAACTTTTAAATCACAAAATCCCAATGTATCCTAACCGCTTTAACCGCGCCAAAAGCATCGCTCTCTCGCTGGGCGCCGCCCTCGGCCTTTTCCTCCTGACCGGCTGTAACGTTGGCATTACCAACCTCACCCCGAGCGTTCTGGCCGAAAACCCCTCGCAGATCTACACCATCTCCACCCGGATTACCCCCAAGTCGATCAACATCATCTCCAGCAGCCTGGCGGTGCGCATCATCATCGACGGCCAGAGTTTCCCCATGCGCCCGAGCGACCTCGGCAACAAAATCTACGATTTCGATTATCAACTGCCGGCCGGCCGCACCGAAATCGCCTACTACTTCCTGGTTAACTACAAGTTTGAGCAACAGGGCGTCATTCGTGACCGCGAGGAATTCACCGACGTGATTCGCTCCAAGATTGTGAGCCGCTACGTGCTCTCACTTGAAACCAACCGTGGACCGGTCGGTGCCCGCATCAGCGTACTCGGCCGCGGATTCACCGCCACGGATACCGTCTCCTTCGATGGTACCTCAGCCCGCACCGTTTTCGACTCCCCCAACTCCATCAGCTTCTTCGTTCCGGCGGTCGATGCCGGCCGCAATTACAAAGTCGAACTGATCGGCGCCAACGGCACCTCTCCGATCGGCACCTTCCGCGTCGACCCAACCTCCCTCTTGGTCAGCCCCACCGAGCTCACCCTCAGCCGCGGTCAGACCCAGACCCTGACCTTCACCCTGCCGACCCCCGCTCCTACCGGTGGCATCCTGCTCGACATCACCACCGATGCGCCTGAGAGCGTGATCATGCCCGAGGTCGTCGTCCCTGCTGGCAGCACCAGCGCCACGATCAATGTCACCGGAGGTAAACCCGGCGCCGGCACCCTGTTCCTAAAGGGTTTTGGTACGGGCGAGGTCACCGTCCCAGTTACCGTCAAATAACCCGAGCGTCCATCCGCTTCACTCACGGCCGGTCCACTAAGGACCGGCCTTTTTTTTGCTCACTAAAGCGAGGTCCGGATAATACCGAAGCCCCTCGCGGACAGGACTCACCGGCCCGCGTGCGGACGCGAGGCCGGGGCCAAGTCTCCGAGTGCTTACCGCACCTGCAGCGTGCTACCGTCAAACTCGATGCCGAGGGAGGGAATGGTTACCGCCTTACGGTCACCTTGTTTTTTAACCGTGCCGGCGTGCCACGCCTTGTAGCCCGACGATTTGGCCGCAGCCAAAGTCGACTCAAGGTTTTCAGGGGAAACGTAAGCCGCAAACCCAATGCCTTGATTGAAGGTCGCATAGGCCTCGCGCAGATCAATCGGGCCGGCTTCACGCAAAAACTTAAACAGGGCCGGCTCCTCGCCTGGATTCGTGATCTCATACACGAAGGGTTCGTCAAGGCGCATCAGCTTACGCCAACCGTGCCCGGTCACATGGGAAACGTAGTTCAATTTGATCCCCGCCTGCTGGCACTCGTTGACGAATTTCACGTAAATCACCGAAGGCGCCAACAGCGCCTCGCCATAGGTACGGGAATCCCCATGGCCGATCGGCGTTTGGTAGCCCTGCGGCAGCTTCGAGGCGATCAAACGGCACAAGGACAGGCCGTTGGTCTGAACACCCGAGGAGGCCAGAAAGACGATCGCATCGCCGTCCTGCACGTCGCCGACGATGCGCTGGGATTTCGGGGAAACCTTACCGATGGCCGAACCGGCGAGGACAATCGCCTCTTCCTTCACGATGCCGCGCAACGTCGGAGTTTCCCCTCCGCCCCAGACCGCGCCGGCCTGGCGGCAGCCTTCGGCCCAACCCTCAACGAGCGCCTCCATGCGCTTCGCATCGGTGAACCAAGACGACTCGCCGACAGCCGCGTGCATGGCCACCGAGATGGGCAACGCCCCGCACGTCACTAGGTCGTTGACGATGGTCGCGACCGTATCGATCGATATCTCGCGATAAAAGTTTTTGCCTGTCTGGGCGTAAACGGCATCAGCCACCAAGTTTTTGGTGCCCAGACCTTCCTCAACATGGGCGAGGAAATGATCGTCGGCCTCCATCAGGTAGCAGCTTTCGCCGCGGGTGTTGGCGGGCTCGGCGTAGCCGTGCAACTCAAGCAACGGGGCGGTGGTCTTGGCCGCCTTCTGGCAGGCCCGCTTAAAGGCGTCGAGTTGGTCGTAGTTAACGCCGGAGGATTCGTAGGAGAGCGACATGCAGGTGGAACGGGATTAAACCGCTATTAAACGCTGGATTAGAATGAAGGAATGAGGATTGGACCTAGCCGCCGGGCCGAACTGCGGCACGGCGGAGAGTCAGCACCTCCGCGCGGTTAGCATTAGTAACTGCGGCCCTCGCCTTTTTCGAAGTAGTTCAGATAAGCCTGATTGACCACGCGGAAGCCGCCCGGGGTCGGGTAGTTGCCGGTGAAATACCAGTCGCCGGTGTGGTTGGGCACGGCGGCGTGAAGATTTTCGATCGTTTGGTAGATGATCTCGAAGTCCCCTTGCCACTCGATGTTCTTGGGGCGAACCAGCTCAGTGATCTTGGCGGAAATCTCCTCCGCCGTGAACGGCTCATAGATCTTGCAGACATGGTTGACGCACTCACCCTTGGCCACGGCTTCACGACAAAGCGCGTAAACCTCCTGCAGAATGTGGGATTGGCCGCGTTCCTTCAGCAGGGTGACGGTCGCCTCAAAAGCCACAAACTTGCCCAGCTCCGACATGTCGATGCCGTAGCAATCAGGGAAGCGGATTTGCGGGGCGGTGGAAACGATCACGATCTTCTTCGGGTTGAGCCGGGAGAGGATACGCAGGATCGAGCGGCGCAGTGTAGTGCCACGCACGATGGAGTCGTCCACGCAGACGAGGTGATCGCCCGGTTTGATCGAACCGTAGGTGATGTCGTAAACGTGGCTCGCGAGCTGGTTACGCATACCTTCCTGGCCGATGAAGGTGCGGATCTTGATATCCTTGGAGACCACCTTCTCGCCGCGCGGCCAGTTGCGCAGAATCAGGTCGTCGAGCAGCGCGTCGGTAAGCAGACCGGCAGCAGAGGCCGCTAAAACGGCCTTCTTGACCTCGTCGCGGCGCTTTTCGCGCAGCGCGTGCATGAGCCCGTAGTAGGCGACTTCGGCCGTGTTGGGAACGAAGCTGAAAACCGTATTCTCCCAGTCGTAGCCGACTGCTTTGAGGACTTGGTCGGCGAGGCGACCGCCGAGCAGCTTACGCTCCTGGTAAATTTCGATGTCGTTACCGCGGGAGAAGTAGATGCGTTCGAACGAGCACGAGGTGCGCGGCAGCGGCGCGGTGAACGGCGCGCTGCTGACCTTGCCGTTACGCTTCATGACCACGACATGACCGGGAATAACCTCCTTGGGCTGATCGATGGCCAAATCAAACACGGTCATGAGCGGCGCGCGCTCGGAGGCGAAGGCGATGACCTCGTCGTTCTGGAAATACCAGCAGGGGCGGATGCCGGAGGGATCGCGGGCGACAAACGCGTCGCCGTTTCCGATCAGGCCGCAAAGGGTGTAGCCGCCGTCCCACTTTTTCGAAGCCCGGGTGATGACGCGGGCGAGGTCGAGCTCGTCGCTGATGCGCTGGGAGGTCGCTTCGGGGGTGAGCCCGTCGCCGCGCAGCTTGCGGAAGAGCTCCTCGTGTTCCTCGTCGAGGAAGAAGCCGATTTTTTCGAGCATCGCCTGGGTGTCGGTGGCGAAGATCGGGTGCTGGCCCATGGCGATGAGCGAGCGGTTAAGCTCCTCCGTATTCGTCATGTTGAAGTTGCCGCACAGCGCGAGGTTGCGCGTGGGCCAGGGCGAACGCCGGAAATAAGGGTGGCAGGAGGAGATGTTATAACCACCGCTGGTGCCGTAGCGCAGGTGCCCCATCAGCAACTCGCCGCCGAAATCGAAGTGCTTTTTAACCGTCTCCGCGAACTCGGGATGGATTTCTCCGCTGGCGACCTTCTCGTTGTACTGGCCGAGCAGGTTTTTGAAGATTTTATCGAGCGGGTTGGTCTTCACGCACCGTTCGCGGAACATGTACGGCTCGCCCGGGGCGATGTCGCTCTTCACGCAGGCCACGCCGGCGCCGTCCTGGCCGCGGTTGTGCTGCTTTTCCATGAGGAGAAACAGCTTGGTAAAGCCCCAGAGCGGCGTGCCGTATTTCTCCTGGTAATAGGACAGCGGCTTGAGCAGCCGAACCATCGCAATACCGCATTCGTGGGTGATCTTGTCGCTCATGAGTGTGAACAGAAATCCTGACAGCGGCCGACGCTCGGCAAGGGGGCCGAGCGCGCTTCGATGACAACCGCCCGCAATTTTCCCGCGAAGTTACCTTGCGGGTGTCGCAGGGTGGCGGGAGTGACGATTGCGTGGAGTTTCACAGGCCGTTAAAAGGAAACGATGACGCCGTGAATCCCCAACCGGTCAAGGGGTTTTTACCCTACCGCTGTCCGGCCCCTGATTGCGGGGGTGGAATTGCGCATGCTGCTCGATCAAGCGCCGCTCCTCAACGGCCGTATAAATCTGTGTAGTAGAGATATTTGTATGCCCAAGCATCTCCTGGATCGCACGCAGATCGGCCCCGCCGCTCAGCAAGTGGGTGGCAAAAGAATGACGCAGTAAATGGGGCTTCACGGTCTTGGTGATCCCCGCCTGCTGCGCGTATTTTTTAACCAGCACCCAGAGCATCTGCCGCGAGATCGCCGTCCCCCGCTCACTGAGGAAGAGCTGGCTGCCGGTTTTAGGCTTCACGAAGTGAGGCCGGGCCGCGGCGAGGTAGGCGCCGAGAGCCTCGGCGGCCTTACCGCCAACCGGAACCACCCGCTCCTTCGCGCCCTTACCAAACACACGCAAAAAGCCCGCCTCCAAATCCACTTGCTGGAGCAGCAGTCCGGCCAGCTCGGACACCCGCAGCCCGCTGGAATAAAACAACTCAAGAATCGCCCGGTCCCGCAGCGCGTGCGCATCGCCGCCAACCGGAGCGGACAGCAACGCCTCAATCTCCTGGGCATTGAGCGTGCCGGGGACCTTGCGCTGCAGTTTGGGCCCCTGCAGCAGCTCGGTGAAATCATCGGGGCGCACGCGCTCGCGCACGAGGTGGCGGGCAAACATCCGCAGCGCCGAGAGTTTTCGCGCCAGGCTCGCCACCGTGTAGTCGTCACCACTGGGCGACTGGCCCGCGCTGAGCGCATACACCCAGGCCCGCACCTGATCAGCGGAGGCGGCCGTCCACGTTTTTACCCCCGCCCGGGCAAGATGGCCGGCGCACTGGCGCAGGTCGCTCTCATAAGCTTCCAGCGTGCGGTCCGAGCGGCCCCGCTCAAGGGTCAGCGAGTTGCCAAAATCACGGATCGGCTCGTCGAGACCGGCGGGTAAACCGGGCTGGGGCGCGTCAGGCGGTGAAGAGGAGTCGGGCACGGGTCAAAAAAAAGACGCCGTCGAAGGGACGGCGTCGAGAGGGACTATTCGGCTGGCCTGAGTGCGCTCAATACCGGCGCTTACGGGGGACGAACGGCTGGGCGTTGACGTCCTTCATTCGGTAGGTGATGCGGGCCTTTTCCAAGTCATAGGGGCTCATCTCCATCTTCACGCCGTCGCCGGCGGCGATTTTGATGAAGTTTTTGCGGAGCTTGCCGGAAATATGGGCGAGCACGATGTGCCCATTGGAGAGCTGGACCTTGAACATGGTCCCGGGAAGCACGGTCACGACCTTGCCTTCAACTTCAATGGATTTGCCGTCAGAGGATTCAGACATGATTAAAAGCGGCAACGAGGCCTGGTACGAGTGGGAGCATGCGGTCGATTCGGTATATAAAAGCTACTTGTAAGCCACCCTTCCCTCGCCTTAGTCAAGTTTTTCCTCGGGACGCCGGTCGTGGCGCACCCGCCACCGCGCCCTCACCATGTCCCCCTCCTCCCGCCCGCAAGAGTGTCCGTTCGAAAAACGCTTCCCTTCGCAACTCGCCCGCGACGACACGTTTTTCATGAGCTTGGCCTACAACCAGGCGATCGACGCCTGGCGCCGCGACGAGGTGCCCATCGGCTGTGTCATTGAGCACCACGGCGAAGTGATCGCCCTCGCCCACAACACCGTGGAAAGCGCCCAAGACCCGACCGCGCATGCCGAAGTGCTGGCTATCACCCAGGCCGCCGCCAAGCTGGGCAACTGGCGCCTCGAAGACTGCACCCTCTATGTGACCAAGGAGCCCTGCCCGATGTGCGCCGGCGCCACCCTCATGTCCCGCCTCAAACGAGTGTGCTACGCGGTCCCCGACCCCAAGATGGGCTGCCTCGGCGGGGCAACCGACCTCAACGCCCTGCCGCGGGTTAACCACCACCTCGAAATCACCGCCGGGGGCGTGCTCGAGGAGGAGTGCCGCACGCTGATCCAAGCGTTCTTTAAACTAAAGCGCGCGGACGCACCTTCGGCCGAAAGTTCCCTCCCGCCGCCGCTATAAGTGATTCCAATGGGGGCCATTCAGCCTCCATCACACTGCGCGCCGCAGGTAGATGCACCTTTCAGGGACCGGCTCGTGCCGGTTGAGTGATCGGCTATGTCACTGCCGATCATAATTCAAGGAGGGATGGGCGTCGGAGTCTCCAACTGGACCCTGGCCCGCGCCGTATCGCAACAAGGCCAACTGGGCGTCGTCTCCGGCACCCTGCTGGCCGTGGTACTCTCCCGGCGCTTACAACAAGGCGACCCCGCCGGTGACATGCGCCGCGCCCTCGCCCACTTTCCCGTCCCCGCCATGGCCAACCGAGTGCTCGCCGACTGGTTCATCCCCGAGGGAAAACCGGCGGACAAGCCCTTCAAGTCGGTTGAGATGCCCACGCTCAACGCCTCGGCAGGGTTCATCGAACTTACGGTGATCGCCAACTTCGTGGAGGTGTTCCTCGCCAAGGAAAACCATCCGGGTGTCGTCGGCATTAACCTGCTCGAAAAAATCCAGCTCCCCACCCTGCCCTCGCTTTACGGAGCGATGCTCGCCGGGGTCGATTACGTCCTGATGGGCGCGGGTATCCCCCGCGCAATCCCGGGCGTGCTCGATCAGTTTTCCCGCGGAGAAGCGACCTCATTGAAGATCGATGTCACCGCCCCCACCAGCCCCGATCAAGCCGCGGTGGAGGCGTCCACCGCCTTCGACCCGGCCGCTTTTCTCGGCGCCTCCGCGCCCACCCTGAAGCGCCCAAAGTTTCTGGCCATCGTCAGTTCCGCCACCTTGGCGATGACCCTCGCCCGCAAATCATCCGGCCAGGTCGACGGGTTTGTCGTCGAGACCGAAGCGGCCGGAGGCCACAACGCCCCGCCCCGCGGCCCGTTGCAACTCACCCCGGCCGGCGAACCGCTCTACGGCGAACGCGACTTGCCCGACGTCGCCAAGATCCGCGCCCTTGGCCTGCCCTTCTGGTTGGCCGGCGCCCACGCCACCCCGGAAAAGCTGGCCGAGGCTCAGCAACTCGGGGCGGTTGGCGTGCAAATCGGCACCGCCTTCGCCTTTTGCGACGAATCCGGCATGGAGTCCCAGCTCAAACAGGAGGTCGGCGAGTTGGTGCGCTCGGGCCTCACCAGGATTTTCACCGATCCGTTCGCCTCACCCACCGGCTTCCCCTTCAAAGTCCTCCAGCACCCCAAGACGCTGGCCGAACCTAGCTGCTACGAGGATCGCCCGCGTATCTGCGACCTCGGCTATTTGCGCGAAGTCTACACGCAACCTGACGGGGCGCTTGGATACCGCTGCGGCGGTGAACCCACCGGCAACTTCCTGCGCAAGGGAGGAACTGAGGAGGCCACCGTCGGCCGAAAGTGCCTCTGCAACTGCCTCCTCGCCACCGTCGGACTCGGCCAGACCTACAAAAACCACGCCGAGCCGCCGATGATCACCGCAGGCCACGATGTGGTTCACCTCGCCCGATTCTTCTCAGCGGAGAGTACCCGCTACCAGGCCGCCGACGTGATTCGTATGACGCTCGGCGCGCAGTAAATCCGGCCTCGTTTCTACGCTCGTCCCCGACCAACCGCCCGGCGCCAACGCCGGGCGGTTTTTTAACGCATTTTCCTCCTCCGACGACACGTTGCCGACTCGACGCAGTCCGCCGCCTCGCCCACGCTGCACGCCGCTAACGCCCTTTTTCCCTAACCATGAGCAACACGCCCTCCACTCCTGCCCGCCCGAAAAAAGTCGCCCTCCTCACCGCCGGTGGCCTCGCGCCCTGCCTCAGCTCCGCCGTCGGCGGCCTGATTGAGCGCTACACCGAGATCGCCCCCGACATCGAGCTGATCGCCTACCACAGCGGCTACAAAGGCCTGCTGCTCGGCGACTCCTACAAAATCGGTCCAGCCGAGCGCGCCGCCGCATCCATTCTACATGCGCACGGTGGCAGCCCAATCGGCAACAGCCGGGTCAAACTCACCAACGTCAAAGACTGCGTGAAGCGCGGTCTGGTTAAAGAAGGTCAGGACCCGCAAAAAGTCGCCGCCGACCAGCTCATCAAGGACGGTGTGGATATCCTCCACACCATCGGTGGTGACGACACCAATACCGCCGCCGCCGACCTCGCCGCATTCCTGGCCAAGAACAACTACGGCCTCTCCGTGATCGGCCTGCCCAAGACGATCGACAACGACGTGTTCCCCATCCGCCAATCCCTCGGCGCCTGGACCGCTGCCGAGCAAGGCGCGCGCTACTTCCGCAACGTCGTCTCCGAGCACAATGCCAACCCGCGCATGCTCATCATTCACGAGGTCATGGGTCGCAACTGCGGCTGGCTGACCGCCGCCACCGCCGCCGAATATCGCAAGATCCTCGACCGCGAGGAGTTTGTCCCCAGCCTCGGTCTGTCCCGCGAAAACCTCGATGTCCACGCCGTGTTCATCCCCGAGATGGCCGTCGACCTCGCCGCCGAAGCCACCCGCCTCAAGGCCATCATGGACCGGGTCGACAACGTAAACATCTTCATCAGCGAAGGTGCCGGCGTGGAGTCGATCATTGCCGAGATGCAGGCCAAGGGCCAAGAGGTTCCGCGTGACGCCTTCGGCCACGTCAAACTCGACGCCATCAACCCGGGCAAATGGTTCGGCGAGCAGTTCGCCAAGATGCTCGGTGCCGAAAAAGTGCTGGTGCAAAAAAGCGGCTATTTCGCCCGCGCCGCCGCCGCCAACGCCGCGGATCTGCGCCTGATCAAGAGCTGCACCGACCTCGCGGTGGAATGCGCCCTGCGGCGCGAGAGCGGCGTGATCGGCCACGACGAAGATCAGGGCGGCGTCCTCCGCGCCATCGAGTTCCCCCGCATCAAAGGCGGCAAACCCTTCGACACCACCACGTCCTGGTTCGGCACCTTGCTCAACCAGATCGGCCAGCCCAAGGGCGCCACCGTCCACGTGAAGCACTAATCGCACGCGCACCCCGATCGACCCGCCACCCCGGCGGGGCACAAAAAAAGCCCGACCTTAAAGTCGGGCCTTTTTTGCGGGTAAAACCCGGACTGCGCTCAGCCCTCGGCGCGTTGCTGCGCGTCGGCCTCGATCAGCGCTTTGACGCGATCGAGTTCGGCTTTCACCTGGGTCTTCACCGTGGCCAACTCCGCCGCGGTTTTAACTGGGGAGCTGGCGAAGACATAAAACTTCATCTTCGGCTCCGTACCGCTCCCACGCGCGGCAAAGCTGTAGCCGTTGGCCAACGTGACCAAATACAAATCCTGCTTGGGGATGGCCTCATTGTCGGCGTCGCGGAACACCTCGACGCCGAAGTCCTGGAAGCGGGTAACCGCCACATCACCAAAGGCCTTAGGCGGAGCCGAGCGGTAGGTTTGCAAGATGCGCTTGATCTTGGCCGCGCCGGTCGCGCCCTCGTAGTAAAGGTTGACCACGCCTTCGAGGTAGAAGCCGTATTTGAGGTAAATGCTATCGAGGTACTCAGGCACCGTCAGCCCCTGCGACTTAACGGCCGCGCACAGCTCGGCAAACATGAGGCAGGCGGCGTTGCCGTCCTTGTCGCGCACGTAGTCGTTCGGCAGGTAGCCGTAGCTCTCTTCGCAGCCAAAAGCGTAGAAAGTGCTGTGCTGCTGGAGCAGCTTGGCCCGGGTCTCAAACGGCGTCGCGTCGTAATCGAGAGCGATACCCTGCTTGGCGAGCAGCGCCTGCTTGAGCTGGTCCTCATAGCCCTTGATTTTAGCGGCGATCCACTTGAAGCCGGTCAGCGTGTTAATGACTTTCACGCCGTGGCCGCGGCCGATCGCGTCCTGCAGCGAGGTGGTCACGAAGGTCTTGATGATGGCCACGTGATCGGAACCGGCGGCCGGGATGACGCCTTGCTCCTTGTATTTGGTCAGGCGGTACTCGGCTAGCAACGCGCCGATCTGGTTACCGGTGAGCAGTTGCATTTTCCCGTCCCGATCACGCACGGCCACGCCCATGCGGTCGCAGTCCGGATCTGTGGCCAAAACCACATCGAGGTGCTGCTTCTCGGCGAGTTTAACCGCCAGCGAGAGAGCTTCTGCATTCTCGGGGTTGGGCGACTTGACCGAGGGGAAACGCGCATCAAAGGCCACCTGCTCGTGCACCTCGTGTACCTCGGCGCCGGCATGCACCAACAGAGGCACCGACATAACGCCACCCGTGCCGTGAATGTTGGTAAAGGCGACCTTGAGCTTGGTTTTCTTGAAAACCGACATGTCGATGGCCGCCTTGCTGGCGACAGCAAGATAAGCGTCGTCGGTGGCCCGCGTGAGCGTGACCACGCGAGAGATATCCTTGTTCAAAAAGGCCGCGAGTTCGGTGAGGGGAACCGAGTTAACCTCGTTGACGATACCCTTGTCATGCGGAGCCACCACTTGGGCGCCGTCCTCAAAATAGGCCTTAAAGCCATTATCGTGGGGCGGATTGTGGCTGGCCGTGATCACCACGCCGGCATGGGCGCGAAGGTGGCGTACCGTGAAACTCAACTGCGGAGTCGAGCGCGGGCCCTCGAAGATGTAGGCGTTACCGCCGAGCTTCGTCCAGGCCGAGGCGGCCAGTTCGCAGAAGTGGCGCGAGAAATGGCGCACATCGTGGGCGATCACCAACGCAGGAATATCAGCCCGACCGGACTCGGCCAGATAGGCCTGGGTGTAGCGGAAAAGCCCGATGGTCGCCCGCGTGAGCGTGAAGTCATTGAGGATGTTGCTGCCAATCGCGGCATAACTGGGTGTGCCCTGTTCGCCGAGCGTGCCGGTCTCGACCGACGTCGGCAGTTGGCCGATGGTGCGCCCACGGATACCGCCCGTGCCGAATTCGAGGTCGCGGTAGAACCGGTTATTAAGTTCGTCCCACGCGGCCTTGGCCACGAGTTCGTCGATGCTGGCCACGGCCCACGCCGGCAGTGACGCGCCCAACCAAGTGGTCAGGTTGGCCACGGTTTCAGGCAGAAGTTGACCGGACTGGCCGGCGGCTTGAATCGAGGTGAGTGTACTCATGGCGTTGGAAGCGGTTAGGGGGCGGGTGTTTATTCGAGGTAGAGACCGGCGGCGACCGCAGGCTTGGTCACGAGTTTATTCCAAGCGTTCGCAAAAGAATCCTCGTCGTAACCGAAGAGCGGCGACACCTCGATGGGGAACGGCGGCAGGCCAGTGGCATCGGTCGGAACCACTGCGCCGTTGGCCTTGAGCCAGCGGGCGAACTGGCGGAGCTGGTCATCGACGCAGGTTTTCGGCGAATCGAGTCCCTCTGCGTTTTTAACCGGGGAGAAATCATCGGCGCGCGGTGTCTCGATGACGACCGGCTTGGCGGCAAAGGGCAGCGCGTCGAACACGAACATTTCGAACTTCACGCCGTTGGCTTTGTCGGGCTTCACAGGGTTGCCCGCGGCGTCGATGGTGGGGATTTTTTTATCGGCCCGGTGAAACGGGAGCGAATCCGAACCGCGCGCCATGCGGCGGATGAACTTCGTATCAAGAATGTGGATGGCAATGCTGCCGGCGATATACCGCAGCGCCCCGGTCGTAGGCTCGATCTCCTCCTGGAAGGACTTCGGCAAATCGGAGTATTCGATCACGATATTCTTACCATGCTGGGAGCAGAAATGGCCGACCTTTTCGCCTGCGTAGGCCTTGGCCACCATCTTGCTCGACATCTCGGAACCGCGCAGGACGTGCCAGCCGATGAAGGCCGGATCGATGCCGCGCACGAGGGGATTATCCACCTGGAAGTAACTAAGGATGTCGATGCCCTGCTTCTCCATGAGGTCGAGCGCACCGCTGCGGTCAAGGGCGCGGAGCGAGCCACCGTGACCGTCGGCGGACATGGCGATGGTGCCCTTGGTTTCGAGGAGGATTTTGCCCTCGGGGGTGACGGCCGGCATGCGCCCCTGGCGGAAGAAATGAACCTGGGTTTCGGCGAGGCCGAAGTAGGCATTAGCCTTAAAGAAGGCCTCGGTCGGGCCATGGTTCACGTGGCTGGTCATGATGAACCAGTGGATCGGTTTCCCGTAACGCGTGCCGGCAGCGCGCACCTTCTCGGCGAACACGTGGAAGAGGGTTTTTTGCTTGATGGGGGTCACGGGGTAAGTGCCCTTGGGGCCATCGTAGCCGAGGCGGGTTCCCTGCCCACCGGCGACGGTGAAGGCGGCAACGCGGCCGGCCCGCAAGGCGGCTTCACCGGTGGCTTTGGCCGCAGCCCAAGCCTCGGCATCACCACCATTTTCAGGGCGCAGCTCGTAGGGCGCCGGCGACAATCCGCTGAGGTCGAGCCCCGATCCCGCATCCTTGGAAAGCAAGGTGCGCGTGAGATGATCTACCTCCGCTAGATCAATCTCGGCCGCCTCGGCCAACAGTGCCTGCTGCTCTTGGGCAGACAGATCGTTATAAAACGCAAAAACATGCCCTTGACCGGCACGTTCAAATTCCTGAATCAGCGAGGGTGTAGCCATGATGGGAAAAGCGGAAATAGAGCAACGTGCAGGCTTGCGGCGCAATGCCTATTTGAACAGCCGAGAGAGGTTGTTTTCACCGGGGTGGAAAACGATAAGGGGTCTGCCGCGGTGGGCCTTCCCTCCGCGCCCCGTTCTCGGTGTCTCTCACAGACTCACCGCCCCAAACCTCGGTTGCTTTGGACGCAGCGCCCCCACGCACCCCAGCACCTTTCGCCGCTTCGGCGTGGGCCAGCCCCCATCCCGTTTCATCGATAGTGATTAGCGTCAGTATCAAACAATAAAAACGTTATAAGCAGATGCACACCAGCCCCACTCCCGGCTCAAAACTCAACCATACAACTATATAAAAACCCACAACCGACTGATATTAACACCAAACGAAGAAGCAATTCGGGCGCCCATAGAATCACTTGCAGGCAGTAGGTCAGGCCCTAGCGGCCCTCTGTAGGCGAGCGCCTGCGAATGGCTCCCAGGCACGCGGTGGCGTCATTGACATCAGAAGGCCAGCACCCGAGTGTCGGCCAGGAAAAACCACTCTGAGCGGGCCCGTCACCGACCGACGATCTTTTACACTTCGAAACCATGGATATCACCATCAAGAACTTAAAAAACGAAAAAGGGCTCTTGCGTGCACTAATTGATATTCTGCCCGATTGGATTTACGTCAAAGACCTTCAAGCCCGCAAAATTCTAGCCAATGCCGCCGACCTCAGAAACATGGGGGCAAAGTCGGAAGCCGAAGCGGCGGGAAAGGATGATTATCATTTTTTCCCCGACAAAATGGCCGCCGCTTTCTATATGGATGACATGGCGGTTCTCGGCGGAGGAGAATCGATTATTAATCGAAAAGAACGGTTTTCAGGGCCGTCGGGTGAAGTTCGTTGGAGCCTCACCACCAAACTCCCCTTACGAGATGCAGCCGGTGAAATTGTCGGGCTAATCGGCATCGGCCGGGACATTACCAAACAAGTACAGATGCAAAAATCGGCCCTGATCTTGATTGATGATATCGGACAGGCCATGAAGGCCGGAAAATTTGAGACGGCCAAAGATCTCCTCCCCATTTTAAGGCAGCGAATCGAGAATGAAGACTGAAGCCGATTGCTGTCGGCATCCGGCCACGGTGCCGAAACGCAGCGACGCTTAACAGCAGCGACAAAAAAGGCGGCTCCGCATGGAGCCGCCTCGCGAAGTAAACCGGACGAGGTTACTTGGCAGCAGCGGCAGCCTTGATCAACTCAACGAAGCTGCGCGACTCCAAGGCGGCGCCACCGATGAGGCCGCCGTCGATGTCTTTTTGTGCCAGCAGTTCGGGAGCATTCGACGGCTTCATGGAGCCGCCATAGAGAATGCGAACCTTCTGCGCCACGGCATCCCCGAAGAGCTTCACCAGAAGCGAGCGGATAAAGGCGTGAACCTCTTGGGCCTGCTCGGTGGTGGCCACTTTACCGGTGCCGATGGCCCAGACGGGCTCGTAGGCGATCACGACACTGGTCGCAAGTTCCTTGGAAACGCCTTCCAGCCCGGCTTCCAACTGGGTCTGCACGACCTTGAGGGTCTGCGCGGCCTCGCGTTCGCCGAGGGTTTCACCGACGCAGAGGATGGGCTTGAGCTGGTTTTTGAGGGCAGCAAGCACCTTGAGGTTAACAAACGCATCGGTGTCGCCGAAATAGGTGCGGCGTTCGCTGTGACCGATAATCACGTAGTTAACGAAGAGCGCCCGGAGCATCTCCGCGGAGATTTCGCCGGTGTAGGCGCCGCTCTTTTCGGGATGCAGGTTTTGCGCGCCCAGTTTGACGGTGGAACCGTCCAGGACCTTGGCGGCGGTTTCGAGCGAGGTGAAGGGCGGGCACACAACGACATCGACGTCGGCCTGTTTGCCTACCTCGGTGACGATCTCCTGCAACAGAGCGGAGGCATCGGCGGAGGTTTTGTTCATCTTCCAGTTACCGGCGATGAGTTTTTTGCGAATGATCATAGTTTTTAAAAGTAGTGAGTAGTGGGTAGTGGGTAGCGAGTAGTAAAACCAGTGAATGCAGGTAACAAATCGCGTGCAAGATGCCCGCTACTCGCTACCCACTACTCGCTACTTTAGATGGTCAGCTTTCGAGGAAAACCACGCCGGGGAGGGACTTGCCTTCGAGGAACTCGAGGGAGGCGCCGCCACCGGTGGAGCAATGGGTGACCTTGTCGGCGACCTTGAATTTCTTCGCGGCCGTGGCGGTGTCGCCGCCGCCAACAATCGTCGTGGCGCCCTTGGCGGTGGCCTCGGCGATGGCATCGGCCATGGCCTTGGTGGCACCGGCGAACTTATCAAACTCAAACACGCCGGCCGGTCCGTTCCAGATGATGGTCTTGGAGGACAGGATTGCCTGACGGTAGAGCTCGATGGACTTCGGGCCCGCGTCGAGACCACCCCAGCCGTCGGGAATACCGGTGGCTAGATCGGCGGCACAGGTGTTGGCATCAGGCGAGAAGGCGTCCGAGCAGATGAAGTCGATCGGGAAGATCAGCTCCACGTTGCGAACGGCGGCCTTGGCCACCAGTTCCTCAACAATCTTGGCGCCTTCCGGATCATACAGGCTGGTGCCGATCGGGGTGCCGCGAAGCACCTTGTGGAAGGTGTAGGCCATGCCACCGCCGATGATGATTTTGTCGGCCTTATCCAGCAGGTTTTTAATCAGCGGGATCTTGTCGGCGATCTTGGCACCGCCGAGGATGGCGAGCAGGGGACGGTCAGGATTATCCAAGACCTTGGCGAAAGCCTTGAGCTCGGCCTCCATGAGGAAACCCGCGGCCTTGATCGGCAAGGTCACGCCAACCATGGAGCTGTGGGCGCGGTGGGCGGTACCGAAGGCGTCGTTGACGTACACGTCGGCGAGCTTGGAGAGGTCGGCGCGGAAGGCCTTCACCTTTTCAGGGTCGGCTTTGACGGAGGTGCCGTCCTCGAGCTTAACCTTGCCCTCTTCCTCGATATGGAAGCGCAGGTTTTCAAGGAGGAGGACTTGGCCGGGCTTGAGCGCGGCAGCGGCAGCCTCGGCGACCGGGCCGACGCAATCGGAGGCGAACGCCACGGGCTGGCCGAGGACTTTTTCCAACTCGGCGGCGATGGGCTTGAGGGAGAATTTTTCGATCACCTGGCCATCCGGACGGCCGAGGTGGCTGGCGAGGACGACCGAAGCGCCTTTTTCCAAGGCATATTTGATCGTGGGCAAGGCGGCAACGATGCGCGCGTTGTTGGTGATGGCACCGGTTTTCTTGTCCTGAGGGACGTTGAAATCGACGCGCATGAACACGCGTTTGCCGGCGAGATCGAGGTCGCGGATAGTCTTGAATTTAGCCATGGTGAAAAGGGGGAAAAAATTAACCACGGATGACACGGATGTACACGGATAGATGAAGGCTCATCCGTGTAGATCCGTGCTATCCGTGGTTAAGATAGTTCGGGTAGTTGAACGATTAGAGCTTGGCGGCGATCACCTTGGTGAGATCGACCACGCGGTTGGAATAGCCCCACTCGTTGTCGTACCAGGACACCAATTTGAAGAACTTGCTGTTGAGCTCGATGGACGAACCGGCGTCGAAGATCGAGGACTGCTTGTCGTGGATGAAGTCAGAGGAAACGACTTCATCTTCGGTGTAACCGAGGATGCCCTTGAGGTAGGTCTCGGAAGCCTTCTTGAGGGCGGCCTTGATCTCAGCGAGGGAGGTTTCCTTGGTGGTCTTGAAGGTCAAGTCGACGACGGAAACCGTCGGGGTCGGCACGCGGAAAGCCATACCGGTGAGCTTGCCCTTGACGGCAGGCAGAACGAGCGCGACGGCCTTGGCGGCGCCGGTGGAGGACGGGATGATGTTCTGAGCGGCGGTACGGCCACCCTTCCAGTCTTTCTTGGAGGGACCGTCCACAGTCTTCTGCGTGGCGGTGTAGGCGTGCACGGTGGTGAGCAGGCCTTCCTCGAGACCGAAGCCTTCCTTAAGCAGCACGTGAACGAGCGGCGCGAGGCAGTTCGTGGTGCAGGAGGCGTTGGAGATGATGTTGTGCTTGGAAACGTCGAGCTGGTCGTCGTTAACACCCATCACAACGGTGATGTCTTCGCCCTTAGCAGGAGCGGAAATGATGACCTTCTTAGCGCCAGCGGTGATGTGCCCCTTGGCCTTGTCAGCCTCGGTGAACAGACCGGTGGACTCGATGACGATATCGACGCCCAGCTTGGCCCAAGGGAGCTCGGCGGGGGACTTGGCGGAGACCACGAGGATCTCTTTGCCGTTGATCACCAGAACGTCATCCTCGGCCTTGTCAGGGGAGGATTTCTTGGACGAAACGGTGCCCTGGAACTTGCCCTGGGTGGAGTCGTATTTGACGAGATAGGCGAGGTTGTCGGCCGGGACGATGTCACCGACGGCGACGACGTCGAGGGTGGTGCCGAGCAGACCTTGTTCAACAAGGGCGCGGAACACGAGGCGACCGATACGACCAAAACCATTGATTGCGACTTTTACTGCCATGGGAGGAATCCGTTTCTATGAGTTAGGTTGCTGATACAAGTTAACCGTGCCGTGCGGGCACGGGATCAGCAAAAAAAGCGGCACCCCGACGATTAGCAAGGGTTTTGGATGCGCAATCCCTGCTAATTCGCCTGCGTTTATTGCAAGGCCCGGCGAACTACGCCTCCAGTATCCACAAAGCGCATCCCAAAGGTGGCAGGTAAAGCTCGTCATCGACCGGTTGGCGCAGCGCGGTCTGACCGGCGTCGGCAAAGAACCGCTCGTGATCGGCGAGTTGCCGCCAGCGCGGCGAGGCTACCCCAGCCCCCAGGGAGATCGTCACGTCGTTGAGGGTGTTGTTGATCGCAAACAACAACTGCACCCGACCCTGCGAGTGGTCCGCATTATAAATGATGGCAGCGGCGGCGGTGTTGCGGGCCCAATAAAACTGGAAAAAGCCTTCGCTCGCCCGGGTAAAATGCCGGACCAATCGGCCCTCATCTGAACGCCGGAAGGCGATCCAGTCAGCGTAGTAGGTGTGGGTGGACGGGAACTTGTAGATGCGCCGGTAATCCAGGGCGTTCACCTCGCCCATCTGGTAGGTGTTATGAATGCCCAGCTTGGAGCGAATGAAGTCCTGGCCGGCCGAGAGCATCGGAATGCCCACGGACATAAAGAGGATCGACGCCATCAGATGGGTGCGCCGGCGGTCATTGGCCGTCGGCGTGTCTCCGTTGCGGTTGGCGTTGTCGGTGATGTTGTCGATCCAGGTCTTGTCGTCGTGCGACTCCGTGTAGTTGACCGTTTGTGCCGGCCACTTCGCGTAGTACCACGGCGAGCCCTTTAAGTAATACTCGAAGCCCTCGCGCGTGCCGCTGCCGCGCACGTACTCGCGCACGAAATTGCGGTAGCCATCATTCCATGACGCCCAGCCGGTGTCGCGCAACTCTCCAGCGATATGCCCGCGGAAGCTCCACGGTTCGGCGATCAGGATAACGTCGGGCTTCACGCGCTTGAGTGCGGTTTCAACCTTCATCAGCACCGGGGCGCTCACCAAATCGGCGAGGTCAAACCGGAAGCCATCCACCCCGTAGGTCTCGATCAAGTGACGGCAGCCATCGATAATCAGCCGCGTGACCATGGCCGCAGAACAGCGCAGATCATTGCCGCAGCCACTCCAGTTGGACAGTTGGCCCTTATTGTCCTGCTCAAAATAGTAGAGCCGATCGACAAACATCAGATGCGCGGGCTCACCCACATGGTTATAAACCACATCCAGAATCACCGCCATGCCGCGTTTGTGGAAGGCGTGAACCAACTCCTGGAACTCCTTCACCCCGCTCGCCTTCGCCGGATTGGTCGAATAGCCGCTGTGCGGAGCGAAGAAATTGGCGGTCATGTA
>CAMBUJ010000013.1 GCA_945871005.1 Opitutus sp. GAS368
GGTGCGCCGATCCATACCCCGGTCAACGTGTTGGTGCCCGGCCGCCGCAACAACCCGCCCGAGCCGGGCGTGCGCGCGCTCTG
This sequence comes from Opitutus sp. GAS368, assembly GCA_945871005.1. Taxonomy (GTDB): domain Bacteria; phylum Verrucomicrobiota; class Verrucomicrobiia; order Opitutales; family Opitutaceae; genus Rariglobus. The sequence goes on from CAMBUJ010000013.1 coordinate 84, forward strand.
CTGCTTCAACCCGATCCACTACATGGAACTGCCCGAGCTGTTCATGGAGTTCATCAGTTCGATGACCGGCAAGTCGCCCTCCACCACCGGGGCGGGCAGCGAAGGGGCGCTAACAAAAGGCCCGTTCAACGCCCTGCCTCCGATCATCGACCTGAACGCGGCGTTGGTTTCCTCGATCCTGACCGGCCACGACGCCTTCCTGTCTTCGGCGGGCTGCGTCGGCCCCAAGGTGCGCGTCGACCACGACGTGTCGCTGCTGGTGCCCGAGATCTTCTCGCGCATGACCCCGGTTGAACGCACCGCCGCCGCCCTTATCGAGGACGGCTGCTTTGAGCGCCTGTACGACTTCGAACACCGTGGAAAAATGGTGCGTGCCAGCCGCCTGGGCTACCGCATCACCACGCGCTTCGTGCGCATTTACTTCGGCCGCCTCTTCCCCCACCCCCATGTCGTCTTCACCGACGAGATGCTCCGTCCCGAACAGCAGGACATGGACATCTTCGCCGACGGCGTGGATACGATTGTGACGACCCACCAGCGGGTGGCGGAGAGTTATTTTGCCGACGGTAGCATCGCCTGGGCCTGCCCGCCGCTGAAAGCGCTCTTGGAGATCATGGCCAAGGGCCAAACGGCGGACGGCCACGGGCTGGACGCGCCGCAGGTGCGCAGCCTGTTTACCCGTGAACACCTCGAGGGCAGCGCCTGGTACCGCGCCCGTTTGGACACCAAGCAGGCCAACGAGGCCAAGCTCTGGGCTCATCATGTGCAGAGTTTGGAGGGGGTACTCGATCAGGACCACTACGCGGATGTGATCGCCCGCCTCGGCCTGAAGAACCGCCTGATCAAGGCGAAAGCCGAGCTGGCGCGGGTGCAGTCCCCGGCCTACCGCCAGAGTCTCGAAGGCACCCTCGGCGTGCAGCCGCTGGTCTAAACGAGGGGGGATGGGGAGCGGCGAGCTCCCCGGACTCACGTCCGGAGCCACGGGGGGCGTGAGTGCCGTGTGGCTCTGAGCGTGAGCTCAGGGCGGTGTGGGCGCCGTCGCTTCCAGAATCGAAACGACTCCGTCGTCCCGCTACGCCTCGGAGCGTTGGGGTGCTTCCGGAACGTAGCGGGAGCGCGGAGCACTTTTGACGGCGCGCGGCGCGACTCCGCGTTCGGAATCGAAACGACTCCGTCGCCCCGCTACGCCTCGGAGCGTTGGGGTGCTTCGGGACCGTAGCGGGAGCGCGGAGCGCTTTCGACCGCGCGCGGCGCGACTCCGCGTTCGGAATCGAAACGATTCCGTCGTCCCGCTACGCCTCGGAACGTTGGGGTGCTTCGGGAACATAGCGGGAGCGCGGAGCGCTTTCGACCGTGCGCGGCGCGACTCCGCGTTCGGAATCGAAACGACTCCATCGTCCCGCTACGCCTCGGAGCGTTGGGGTACTTCGGGAACGTAGCGGGAGCGCGGAGCGCTTTCGATCCGAGTCCGGAAAGGTTCACCCGTCGCTCCGTAAGGCTTAGATCCGGGCGTGGCGCAGGCGCAATGCGTTGGCCACCACCGTGAGTGAGCTCAGACTCATCGCCGCCCCGGCGAACATCGGGCTGAGCAGCCATCCGGTGAACGGATACAACAGCCCCGCCGCCAGCGGAATCCCGGCCGCGTTGTAGAAAAACGCCCAAAACAGGTTCTGCTTGATGTTGCCCAACGCCGCCCGACTCAGGTGCACCGCCTTCACCAGCGCGCGCAGGTCGCCTTTGACCAACACCAGGCCGGCGCTGTGCATCGCCACATCGGTGCCCGTGCCCATCGCAATACCGATGTCGGCCGCCGCCAGCGCGGGCGCGTCGTTGAGCCCGTCGCCGGCAAACGCAACCACCTCGCCGCGCGCCTGATGTTCGCGGACCAGCTCCTGTTTGCGCCCCGGGGTCACCCCGGCATGAAATCCGTCCAGCCCAAGCTCATCAGCAACGGCGCGCGCGGTTGCCTCGCGGTCACCGGTGACCATGTGGATGCTTAAACCCAGTCGGTGCAGCTCGGCGATGGCCGCAGGGGTCGAGGCTTTGATCGGGTCGGCCAAAGCAATCGAGCCCGCGAAAACGCCATCGACGGTGATGTCGATGAGCGTGGCTGTGGCGTGGTTATCCAGGCGCTCGGCGGCGCGGGCAACCCGGACGGCGCGGCCGGCAACACGGGCGCTCACGCCCTGGCCCGGCTCGGCGCGGAAATCGGTGGCGGGCGCGAGGGTCAGATTGCGCGCCTGGGCGGCGGCGACGAGCGCGCGGGCCAGCGGGTGTTCGCTGGAGGCTTCGGCAGCGGCGGCGAGGGCGAGTAACTCAGTCTCGGTCACCCCGGGTGCTGGGGAAATGGCGACGACGCGGGGTTTGCCCTCGGTGAGCGTGCCGGTCTTGTCGATTAATACCGTGGTGGCGGCGGTGAGCCGTTCGAGGGCGGCGGCGTCTTTGACCAGCACGCCGGCCTGTGCACCGCGACCGATGCCGGTGACCAGCGCCACCGGGGTGGCTAGGCCGAGCGCGCACGGACAGGCGATGATCAGCACGGCCACCGCGTTGACCAAAGCGGGTATGAAAGACGGCGCGGGTCCGAGCCAGAGCCAAAGCCCGAAGGTGAGCACGGAAATAGCGGCGACCACCGGCACGAACCAGGCGGAGACCCGGTCGGCGAGGCGCTGGATCGGGGCTTCGCTCTCCTGCGCCTGTTCGACCAGGCGGATGATCTGCGCAAGCAGGGTGTCTGCCCCAACGCGTTCAGCACGGAAGAGGAACGAGCCGGTGGTGTTGAGCGTGCCCGCGCTGACGGGGGAACCGGGGCTTTTGGCAACCGGATCGGGTTCGCCGGTGAGCATGGACTCATCCACGTCGCTGCCGCCCTCGGTGAGGGTGCCGTCGACGGGGATTTTTTCGCCGGGACGCACGCGCAACACATCGGAGGCGACGATGGCGGCGAGCGGGACGTCTTCTTCGCGGCCGTCGCGGACGCGGTGGGCGGTGGCGGGGGCGAGCTCCATCAAGGCGCGGATGGCGGCGTCGGTGCGAGCGTGGGCGCGTTGTTCCAGAATTTGCCCGAGTAGGACGATGGTGGTGATGAAGGCGGTGCCTTCAAAATAGAGCGGCACCCCGTGGTGGCTGGTGTGCAGGGAAGCGGGAAGGTTTTTGCCAAACAGCACCGCGGCGACCGAATAAAAATAAGCCGCGCCCGTGCCGGTGACGGTGAGCGTGAACATGTTGGTATCGAGTTTGCGCAGGGATTTCCACCAGCGGCGGATGAAGAACGCGCCGCACCAGAAAAACACCGGGGTGGTCAGGGCGAGTTGCAGCCAACCCGACAGGCGTGGATCGAGCTGATGAAAGGCGGCGGGGGCAAGCATCGGGCCCATCGCGAGGGCGAGCACGGGCACGGTGCAGGCGAGCGCGCCCCAGAAGCGCGGACGCAGCACGCGCTCGTGGGGTAGTCCCATGTAAACCGGTGCGTCGGCGGCGGGTGGCGGGTTGTTGGCGGGAGCGCCGGAGGAGTGGCAGCAGGAAGGCGTGGAGTTCATGGCGGGCAGCCGGGCGAGGAGACGCCGGCGGTCCAACCCTACGTGACGAAATGTCGGGCGCGAGCGCGACGGAACGACGGGGAAGATTTACCTGCGGCCAATCGGCAGTGATATGGCTTTTGCAGGCTCCTACCTCCCGAGCTGACGCACCGCAGCGAACATGGCCCAACCGTCGCGACCCAGCTTGAGCCGGCTGCCGGGTTGCTATTTCCAGCGCCTGGTGCAGGCAGGCGAAGGTCTCGGGATGGAGACGCAGGGTTTCCCCGGGGGAGAGGCGGCCGAGTTGGCGCACTTCGCTGTCTTCGCGGTAGCGGCTGAGTCGCGCCTCCAGTTGGTCAATACGCGAGAAAACCTCCTGGACCGCTTGGGCTGCGTAGTCGGCGTCGTCCGCTGCCACCCGGATCTCAAACCACGTCGCCATCGTCTCGTGACGGTAACAGTGCTGCGGCAAGACGGCGGGGTGCGACATGGTGGGAGTGGTGGATTGTCGGTGGAGGTGCCGGACGGGCGGCTCAGAGCTGGGGAAACTTCACCCAGACTGCGCCGGCGCGGGAGCTGGCCACGGCGGTTTCGATAAACGCCATGTCTTCGACGCCGTCCTCGATGGTCGGGAAGTCGAGGTCGGCCGGCAGAGACTGGCCGGCCAGGGTGGCGCGTACCGCCCGGAAGACTTCGCGGTAAATGTTTCCAAAGGCCTCCAGGTAACCCTCGGGATGGCCGGCGGGGATGCGGGTGACGGCGGCCGCCTCGAGCCCAACGTAGCCGTTGCCGCGCCGCCAAATTTGCGTGGGCTGTTCGGGGAATTTGAGCAGCAACTCGTTCGGGTGCTCCTGACGCCACTCCAGGCCGGCCTTCTCGCCATAGACGCGGATGCTCAGCGCGTTTTCCTCGCCGACGGAAATCTGCGAACTGTGCAACACGCCCTTCGCGCCGCCTTCGTAGCGCACGAGGATGTTGCCGTCGTCATCAAGGGCGCGGCCTTCGACAAAGGTGGTCAGGTCGGCGCACAGCTCGCTGATGCGCAGGCCGGTGATGTAGCGGGCGAGGTTTTCGGCGTGGGTGCCGATGTCGCCGATGCAACCGGCCGCGCCCGAACGGGCAGGATCAGTGCGCCAACTCGCCTGTTTTTGGCCACTGGCTTCGAGATGGGTGGAGAGCCATCCCTGCGGATACTCGACCACGACCTTGCGCAGGGTGCCGAGGCGGCCTTCGCGCACGAAGGCGCGGGCCTGTTTCACCATGGCGTTACCGGTGTAATTGTGGGTGAGGGCAAAGATCTTGCCGCTGCGGTGCACGAGGTCGCGCAAGGTGCGGGCTTGGGCAAGGTCGAGGGTCACCGGCTTGTCGCAGACCACATGAAAACCGGCTTCGAGAAAGGTCTGGGCCGGGCCGAAGTGCTGGTGGTTCGGGGTGACGATCACCACGAAGTCGAGTCGGTCGGCGGCGGGGCGAGCGGCTTCGGCGCGGGCCATTTCGGCGTAGGTGCCGTAGCCCCGGGTCGAGTCGAGAAAGAGGTCGGCGCCCGAGGCGGCGGATTTTTCCGGGTCGGCGGAAAAAGCACCGGCGACGAGCTCGGCCTGGCCGTCCATTTGTGAAGCGATGCGGTGGACGGCACCGATGAAGGCACCGCGGCCGCCACCGATCATGCCGTAACGAAGTTTGCGAGTAGGAGTCATGGGAGAGGAAAACGGAAAGTTACACAGAGGGCACGAGAGGATGCATAGATGTCACGGTGAAAGACACAGTCGGATTGGCTCTGTGGCCTCTGTGTCACCCGCCGATTTTTGCTATTCATCCTTGGGCCCCACTGGAAACGTCGAGGAACCCGTTGTTTGATGTTTGGTTGCCCAGTTGCTGGTGCGATGAGCGTGAACGGCCGCCAAGTTTTTATACGTATGAATGAGAAATGGTATAAACCCGCCAGCATCCTTAATAAACGCCTGCCGGCCCGCCTGGGAATCCACCACAACGGCATCAAGTCACAAAGGTCGGACTAATAGGCCGTAATAAACCGCGCCGTTGGGTCGAAGGGAATAAACCGCCCCGAAGGGGCATTATAGCCCGAGCGCGGGGCAACGCCCCAGGACTACAGGAAGAACGCCGGAGCGCGCTGATCTCCGCCGTCACCTGCCAGATCGACGTGCGGGCCGCCTAACCCGCCTTGGCGCTGGCATCCACCAAGTGCAGTCCGGCTTTGGCCACGAGCAGTCCCTGTCGATCATCACAGGTGATGAATTCCCGGCAGCGTAACACCCGGGCGGCGGCCACATGCAGAAGATCCAAGGTGCGCACCCCCAAGCTGGGGGTGTAGAGAAGGGAGAGTTTTTCGGCTTCCTGCCACAATTGGTAGGCCGGTAGCGGCACCGGCAAGAGCAGGCCGGCCTCAATCGCCTGCCGCATGGCGTTTTCCACCCCGCCCAGCTCCTTGAGGCTGATTGTTTGGCGGCAGACGAGCGCCCGCAGAGCATTACCGAACTCCACCTTTTGCCACGGAGTCCACACCACGGTGCCCGCCTGGCTAAATGCGGCTCGCGCTTCGCTCGCGTGGCGATCCCCCAAAAACAGCGACATCACCGCGGACGTGTCGGCGTAGGTTTTCACTCCCGATCCGGGGTGAGTTTCCACGCCGACTCGGCGGAGAAGCGTCCGTCGAAATGGGCGGACAATTTCTCCAGATCCAGTTTGCCGCTACGACTGACATCGGCACCGGTGACCTTGCCCAAGACGTAGGCATTGAGGCTTTTTTTCGAGCGGCGGGCCGCCAGTTGCAGCCGCTTTTTTTCTTTCGTTGAGACCTTAAGGGTGATGGTGGAGGTGCTCATGGTGTTACCTTGGTTAACACCGGATAAAAATCAAGGTGCCACTTACGGCCGTCGCCCCAACGGGGCATTTTAACCCAACGCCCCGGGAATACTAGGCCGCCCCGTCAGGGCTGGGCGTGTGGTTACGGGTGTTCCCAGGGCGTTACCGGTGTAATTGTGGGTGAGGGCAAAGATCTTGCCGCTGCCGTGCACGAGGTCGCGCAAGGTGCGGGCTTGGGCGAGGTCGAGGGTGACCGGCTTGTCACAAACTACGTGAAAACCGGCTTCGAGAAACGTCTGGGCCGGGCCGAAGTGCTGGTGGTTCGGGGTGACGATCACCACGAAGTCGAGTCGGTCGGCAACGGGGCGGGCGGCTTCGGCGCGGGCCATTTCAACGTAGGTGCCGTAGACACGGGAGGGGGCGAGAAACAGGTCGGCGCCGGAGGTGGCGGACTTTTCGGGATCAGCGGAGAAGGCGCCACGCCCCCCGCCGATCATGTCGTAGCGAAGTTTGCGATTCATGGCCAGGGGGAGTGTTTTCCCAGAAAAAACACAAACTCCGCCGAGCAATCGGCCGAAGCGAGTGCGCGCCAATGCCAAAAAGCAGAGACCCATGCAGGCAGCGGGAATTGAATTCCCTCCACAGGCATGGGTCTTGAGTTGATCAACTGCCGCAACCGTCCGACTTCAGGCCGGCCTTTTAACCGGGAAGGCGGGCGCTCAGTGGCCGAGCATCCACGGCCGGTTGCCTTTACGCGGGGCGTGCAAAGCGGGCGTGCCGTCGGGCTTGCGGGCGGCTTTGCGCTTGCTCGGTTTGCAACCGCAGCCCGTGCCGCAGTTGTGGCCCGTGCCGCAGTTGTGGCCCGTGCGACTGTCGCTCACCTGCGGCTCGTAACGGCTGCGTTCGTTAATCGCGTGCGCCTTGCGGGTGTTCGAGTTCATCATCGCCAGGTTAGGCGCGGACACGACCCGGCGCGCCACGCGCCGGCAGTCGGGACACGACGTCGGCGTGTTACGGTCGTCCATGAGGTGAAAACTCATGAACGGGCCACACGCCTTACACTCGTAGTTATACAGTGGCATCGGGATCGGGGTTGGGTGGTTAGCCGCGCGGTTAGGGCGTGGTGGTGCGGGCCAAGTCGGCGGTCCCCTTGATGTGCTTGGTTGGACCATCGGCGTTGGGCATGATGTCGAACGCGAAGATCTCGGTGGGCAGGTACAAGGTCGCGCAGGCGTTGGGGATATCCACGATGCCGCTGATGTGGCCCTCGACCGGAGCGGTGCCAAGGATCGCGTAGGCCTGCTCGCCGGTGTAGCCGAATTTCTTCATGTACTCGATGGCGTTAAGGCAGGCGCGGCGGTAGGCGATCGTCGCGTCGAGGTAGTGCTGCGTGCCGCTCTCGTCCACGGAGATACCCTGGAAGATGAGGTGGCGAGTGTAGTTGGGCTCCACCGGGCTGGGCTGGAAGATCGGGTTAACGATGCCGTACTTGCGCATGCCGTCCTTGATGATGTTCACCCGCAGATCGAGGTATCCGGCCATTTCGATCGCGCCGCAGAAGGTGATCTCGCCGTCACCCTGCGAGAAGTGGATGTCACCCATCGAGAGGCCGCCGCCTTTGACGTACACCGGGAAATAAACCTTGGAGCCACGGCTCAGATTCTTGATGTCGCAATTACCACCGTGCTCACGGGGCGGGACGGTGCGGGCGCCTTCCATGCCGGCAATTTTGGCGGCGTCACCCTTCATGCGGCCCATGTGCGCGGTCTCGGCGTAGGGCAAGGTGCACAGCGGGGGCGTGCGGTTGGGATCGGTGGCGAACAGGGCGGCTTCGCGCTTGTTCCAGATGTCGAGCAGCTCGCGCGAGGGCAAACAGCCGATCAGGCCCGGGTGGATAATACCGGCGAATTCCACGCCGGGAATGTGGCGGGAGTTAGCGTACACGCCGCTGAAGTTCCAGCACGCCTTGCGCGCCTCAGGGTAGTGCTCGTCGAGGAAACCGCCGCCATTCTTTTTGTCGAAGAGGCCGGTGAAACCCCAGGCCGAGTCGGGCAGCACGCCGACGTCGAGCAGGTCAACCACCAGCAAATCGCCGGGCTCGGCACCTTCCACGCCGATCGGGCCGCTCAGGTAATGCACCTTGGTGAGGTCCACGTCGCGGATGTCGTTGGCGCTGTCGTTGTCGAAAATCTGACCGCCGGTCCAGTCCACGCACTCCACGCGGAACTCGTCGCCCGGCTTCACGTAGGCGACCATGGGCAAGTCGGGGTGCCAGCGATTATGGATGCAATCCTGCTGGGTGGGCGGGGTGTTCAGATCGATTTTGATGAGCGTTTTAGCCATGATGTTTTCTGATTTTTAAGGATGAACAGTGGAGTTGGATGCGGTGGGAAAAAGAGCGGTTGGCGGCGAGCTGTAGCCGGCGCGGTGTCGTGAGGCGTTAGACGGCGAGGAGTTTTTTCACCTTGTCGGCGTCGAGGTCGGCCCGGTTGGCCTCGTGGACAAAACGTCCGCGCTCGATGACGATGGCGCGGTCGCACGAATCCATCATGAAGCTGACCACCTGCTCGGTGACCAAGATGGAGATTTTGCGCATCTTGCGGATTTCGCGCAGGGCCCGGGCGATGTCTTTGATAATGGACGGCTGGATACCCTCAGTGGGCTCATCGAGAATCAGCACCTTCGGGTTGGTCATGAGCGCGCGGGCGATCGCCAACTGCTGCTGCTGGCCGCCGGAGAGATTGCCGCCCTTGCGCTTGCGCATCTCGTGGAGGACGGGAAACAGCGTGTAGATCTCGTCGAAGGTGGACTGCTCCACCTCGCCGCGCGCGCCGGTCATCATGTTCTCCACCACCGTGAGGTAGGGGAAAATCATCCGACCCTGGGGCACGAAGGCGATTCCCTGGCGCACGCGCTCGAAGGAGGGAGCGTCTTGCAACTCCACGTCGTCGACCTTGATGTGTCCCGATTTGGACGGGTGCATGCCGACGAGCGCTTTGAGCAGGGTGCTTTTGCCCATGCCGTTGCGCCCCATGATCGCCAAAATCTCTTCGTTTCCGACTGTGAAGGACACGTCCTGGATCACGCGACTCAGCCCGTAGCCCACCTGTAGATTTGAAACAGTTAACATGGTTTTTGGAGGTTAGTGGCCGAGGTACACTTCGATGACTTTGGGATTGTGCTGAACCTGCTCCATGGAGCCTTCGGCGAGAATTTTTCCGAGGTGGAGCACCGTGACGCGGTGGGCGATGCGGGAGACAAATTCCATGTCGTGTTCGATGATGATAATCGCCCTGCCCTTACTGATGCGGTTGAGCAAGGCGGCGGTCTGCTCGCGTTCAGCAGGGCTCATGCCTGCCACGGGTTCATCGAGCATGATTAGCTGCGGCTCCTGCATGAGGAGCATGCCGATCTCCAACCACTGCTTCTGGCCGTGGCTCAAAATCGCGCCCTCGGCGTCGAGCAGGTGATCGAGGTAAATCTCCTTGGCGACTTCCCGAATACGGGCGACCACCTCGGGGGAGCGCTTGAAGGCGAGACACCCCAGCACCCCGCGCCCGCTCGGATAGGAGACCTCCAAGTTTTCGTACACCGTGAGGTTTTCGTAGATCGAGGGGGTTTGGAACTTACGCCCCACGCCCTCGCGCACGATCTCGTGCTCAGACAGTCCGATCAGCTCCTTGTCTTTAAATAAAACACTGCCGGAGGTCGGTTGAGTTTTGCCGCAGATGAGGTCGAGCACCGTGGTTTTGCCGGCACCGTTGGGGCCGATAATCACCCGCAGTTCGTCCTTCTCCACGTAGAGGTTGAGCCCGTCGACGGCTTTGAACCCATCGAATGAAACCGTCAGATCTTCGATGTAGAGAATGAATTCTTTTTTGCTGCTCATGGTGTTTTGCTGGTTTCGGTTTCCAGGGAGACGGGGACATTGACCTCGACCGCCGGAGCGGTGGCCGGGGCTTTGCGGCGAGCGGCGAACCAACGGGAGGTCTTATCGGTGAGATTCTGCCAGATGCCGGCCACGCCGTTGGGGAAGAGCACGACCACCGCGATGAACAGGCCGCCCATCATGAACAACCACAGCTGCGGGAAGTTTTCCGAGAAGAGGCTCTTCCCGGTATTCACCAGGAGGGCACCGTAGACCGCGCCGTAGAGAGAGAGTTTACCTCCCACCGCCGTGAAGATCACCATCTCGATCGAGGGCACGATGCCCACCAGCGAAGGAGAGATGAAGCCGACCTGGAGGACAAAGAGCGCCCCGCCGATGCCGCTGAGGGCGGCCGCCAAGCTGAAGATAAACACCTTGTAGGCCGAGACGTCGTAACCGGAAAAGCGTACCCGGTCCTCGCGGTCGCGCATGGCGAGGAGGATTTTGCCCATCTTGCCCGAGAGCATCCACTGGAGCAGCAGGATGACGCCGATCAACAGCACGCAGGTGGTGAAGTAGAGGACGTATTGGGCCTGCTGGGAGCGGATGTCGTGGCCGAGCAGGGTGCGCAAATCGGTGATGCCGTTACGCCCGCCGGTGTAACCCTGGTTGCCGTCGATCGCCAGCGAGACGATCAGCGCGACCGCTTGGGTGATGACCGCGAAGTACACCCCGCCGACCCGGCGCTTGAACATGGCCAGGCCGATCACAAAGGCCAACAAGGCCGGAACCACCAAAACCGCCGCCGAGGCGAAGGGGAAACTGTGAAACGGCTCCCAGAACGCCGGCAGGGCTTTGAGCTGATTCCAGTCCATGAAGTCGGGAATGCCCGGCGTGGACTGGATCTTGGTGCTGATCGGGTCGGACGCCTCCAGTTTGAGGAACATCGCCATACAGTAACCGCCCAGACCGAAGAACACGCCCTGGCCCAGACTGAGCACGCCGGCCTTGCCCCAGAGCAGGACCAAGCCGACCCCGACAAAGGCGTAGGTGAGGTATTTGCCCACCAGATTGAGCCGGAAGATATCCAGCGAGAGCGGCAAAATCGCCAAGAGGATGAGCGCGAGGACCGCCAAACTGGTGAGCCCGTGTTTCCCCCCGAATACCCGATCAAATAAAGTTTTCATGGCGTTGGATTAAGAGCGGACCTTGTTGGCGAAGAGTCCCTTCGGCCGAATCATCAGGATGACGACGATGGTCATCAGGACGGCGACCTTGCCCATGGTGCCTTCGAGGAAGAACTCGAAGATCGACTGGGCCTGGGCGATGCCGAAGGCCGAGGCGATGGTGCCGAGCAGGCTCGCGGTGCCGCCGAAGACGACGACGAGGAAGGTATCCACAATGTAACGTGAGCCGCTGTCCGGCCCAGTGGAGCCGATGGTGGTGAAGGCGGCCCCGGCCACCCCGGCGATGCCGCACCCGAGGGCGAAGGTCAGACGATCGACCCAGCGCGTGTTGATGCCGACCGCGCCGCTCATGTTGCGGTTCTGGACGGTGGCGCGCATGCGCAGACCGAGCCGCGAGCGGTACATGAACAACCAGACGCCACCGGTGAGCGCGAGCGTGAGGGCCATCACAAACACACCGTTAATCGGGATATCGATCGATTCGGAGGGTTTGAACGAACCCATCAGCCAATCAGGCAAGGTGGGTGTGACCTCCCGTGCGCCGAAGATCGTGCGGAACAACTGCTGCATGATCAGGCTCAAGCCCCAAGTCGCCAGCAGGGTGTCGAGCGGGCGTTTGTAGAGGAAGCGGATCAGCGACCACTCGACAAAGAGCCCGGCGATCGCCGAGGCGAGAAACGCGGCCACAATGGCGAAGAGAAAGTAAACCGGGATCAGGGCCGGCGCGTAGTTGTGCGCCAGTTGGGAGCAGAGATAAACGGTGTAGGCGCCGAGGGCCATAAACTCGCCGTGGGCGAGGTTAACGACTCCCATTTGCCCGAAAATGATGGCTAGGCCCAGGGCCATGAGCAGCAAAACGCTGAACAGACTGAACCCGGCAAAACTCTGCATGGCCGTGATCGACCATAGTTCGGAGGCGGTGTATTGACCCATGTGACAAAAAAGGCGTTTGGCTAAAAACGTGAGGGCGGAGAGGAGAAACCCGCCGACCACCGCAAAGCGGAAGGCGGGTTGGCTGAACTACGAAGACGACTTCGGTTTATTGATAGCCCTTGGGGAACGGATCCGGCTCGATCAGAGCGGACTCATAGAGGACCTTGACCTGGCCATCGGTCTTCCACTGGCCGATGCGCAGTTTGCTCCACAGGTGATGATTCGGGTGGAGTTTAACGTAGCCTTCGGGGGCGGTGGTCAGCTCCAAGCCAGGGGAGGCGGCGGTGACTTTATCGACATCGAAGCTGCCGGCCTTTTCGACGGCGGCCTTCCACAACCACGGCCCGAGATAACCGGCCTGGGTGACGTCACCGATGACGGACTTCTCGCCGTACTTGGCCTTGAAGGCTTTGACGAAGGCGAGGTTGTTCGCGTTGTCGAGGGACTGGAAGTACTTCATCGCCGAGTAGAACCCGACCAGGTTCTCACCGCCGATGCCGAGAGCTTCATCCTCGGTCACCGAGATGGTGATCAGGGTGGTGTTTTCACCGGTGATGCCGGCGGCCTTGAGCTGCTTGTAGAAGGAGACGTTACTGCCGCCCACAATGATTGCGTAGATGACGTCAGGCTTCTTCAGTTTGATCTTGTTGATCAAGGAACCGAACTGGGTGTGGCCCAGCGCGTAGAACTCCTCGCCGACCACTTTGCCACCGAGTTTGTTCTCGATGTGCTTACGGGCGATCTTTGCGGAGGTACGCGGCCAGATGTAGTCAGAGCCGATCAGGTAGAACGTTTTGGCGCTCTTTTCTTTGGCGATCCAGTCCAGGCCGGCGAGGATCTGCTGGGTGGCCTCTTGACCGGTGTAGATCACGTTCTTGGACTGCTCCAGGCCTTCGTAGAAGGTCGGGTAGTAGAGGAGACCGTTTTCCTTTTCGAACACCGGCAGCACGGCTTTGCGTGAAGCGGAAGTCCAGCAGCCGAACACCGTGGCCACCTTGTCGTTGACGAGGAGCTTTTTGGCTTTCTCGGCGAAGGTCGGCCAGTCGCTGGCGCCGTCTTCGGGGATAACTTTGATCTGGCGCCCGAGCACGCCGCCCATCGCGTTGATCTGGTCGATGGCGAGCTGCTCGGCTTGGATCGAGCCGGTTTCGCTGATCGCCATCGTACCGGTGGCGGAGTGGAGCTGGCCGACCGTCACCGTGGTTTCGGTGATGGACAAGCCAGTGGTGTTAACGCTGGCGGTCGGGTAATCGGCCGCCTGCAGCGACAAGCTAGTCGCCAACATGAGACCCGGTATTGCACGCCTGAGCGTGTGGAGTGGAGCGAACATTTTCTGTTGAGACGTGGTCATGGTTATTTGCTGCTGTTGGTTATCCCGTGTGAGCGGGTAAAGAGGACGCTGGTCACTGCTGGACGCGTGAAGCGTTCCCGCACGTTGGATTTAGCAGTGGGTGTGCCAGCCGTTTTTAAACCCCGGCTAATTCAATGCTGAAAAATATGCACAGGCCCATGACTTGAATTCATTCCGGCGATACGGAGTCCGTTTGATTTAAAATCGGGGTTGGACCTTGGCCTGCTGTAAGCAGGCGTATCGACCGTGCCATGAAACCCTATCTCGATAGCCACCATCTCAACGTGTTCGTCACTCTGGCGCGCACCTTGAACATGAGTGCGGCGGCCAAGGAACTCGGGCTGACACCCTCGGCGATCAGCCATGCGCTGAAGGTTTTGGAGGCCGATCTGGGCCAGCGGGTTTTTGCGCGCAGCCCCCAGCGCATCGAGCTGCTCTCGGCAGGACAGGTTTTGCTGCCCGATGCGGTGGCGATTCTCCAGCAGCTGCAGGCCCTGCGTACCAAGGTTGAGGGCCGGAGCGGAAAATCTGAACAGGGCATCCGTCTAGGTGCGCCATGCATCATTTTACCGTTTTTGAGTCAGCAGATCCTCAACCGCTTTAAGTCCCATTTTCCGGGTAACAACGTGCAGGTGGAGGCCTGCGACACGGCAGCCGGGGTGCTCGGATTAGCTCAGGGCCGCCTGGATTTGGCGATTATCACCGAACCGCCACGCAGTACGGGCGTGGATGTGTTGTTTTTAGGCGAGGATGAACTCCGCCTCGTGGTGCACCCGGGCCACGAGTGGGCCGTCAAAAGCTGGGTCGCTTTCACTGAGGTGCGCGAGCGCCTGAGGAGCGTGCCGTATTGCGGAGGCGAAACCCTCAGTTGGGTTCAAGCCGTGGTACCGCAAGAACCCGACATCGCTTCCACCCTGAGAGCGGTATCGTGTGAAGAGGCCCTCAGTGGTCTGCTCAACCAGACCCTTGAAGCGGTAATTTTGCCCAGTTGGCTCGTGGCTGAACAAATCGAAAGCGGGCAACTCACCCAGTTGCAGCTGGGTCGCCGCAGCACCAGCCGCCGGTGGTTGTTGGCAACCCGGAAAAACCACCCGCTATGCGCCGCCGAGTCCCATTTGCTCGGCCTTTGCAGGGGCAACCTGCGCGATTTACTGCGCGGTTAAATTTTTGCCCGCCGGGGTCGGCGCCAGCTTTCGTTCGTGCAGCCAGGCGAAGATCACCGGGGTTACCACCAGGATGTGCACCAGCGAGGACAACATGCCGCCGATCACCGGCGCGGCGATGGGTTGCATCACCTCAGCTCCGGTGCGCGTGCTCCAAAAAATCGGCAACAACGAGGCCACCGT
This sequence comes from Opitutus sp. GAS368, assembly GCA_945871005.1. GTDB lineage: Bacteria > Verrucomicrobiota > Verrucomicrobiia > Opitutales > Opitutaceae > Rariglobus. Next base: position 15,110 of record CAMBUJ010000013.1, read on the forward strand.
CGTCGCCACCGTCATCACCTTCGGGCGCAACCGCAGCCGCGCACCGGCTTTGATCGCCTCGATTAGCTCGGTGCGGGTCAGTTCACGGCCGAGCTGGCTGCGCAGCGCCACCACCGATTCCTCCAGGTAAACCACCATGACCACGCCGGTCTGGATCGCGGTGCCAAAAAGCGCGATATAACCGACCCACACCGCCACGCTGAAGTTGAAGCCGAGAATCGCCTGCAAAATCACCCCGCCGGTCAGGGCGAAGGGCACTGCCAAAATCACGTGGGCCGCCTCAGGCACGCTGCGGAAGGTCATCACTAGTAGGATAAAGATAATCAAAATCACCGCCGGGAACACGTAGGCCAGGGTTTGCCGCGCGCGCAGCTGGTGCTCGTATTGCCCAGAATACTCGAGAGTCATGCCGGCCCCGAGTTTCACGACGCGGGTCACCCGTTCCTTGATCTCGTCGACGAAGCCGCCGAGGTCACGGCCCTGGACGTTGGCCTGGACGAAAACCCGTAGGCGACCGTTTTCGCTCTGGATTTCGCTCGGGCCGATCACGCGTTTGATGTCGGCGATCTGGCGCAGCGGCACCAGCGGGCCGGAGGGCGTGGGGATGAGCAGGTCGCCCAATTTTTCCAGGTCGTCGCGGTCGGCCCGGTCGAGTCGGACCTGGATCGGCCAGCGTTCGCGACCTTTGATCGTGGTGGTCGCCACACTGCCGCCCAGACCGGTCTCGACGTACTGGAACACGTCGGCCACCCGCAGGCCGTAGCGGGCCATCAGATCGCGGCGGGCCACGATTTCCAGGTAAGGTTTCCCCTGAACGCGCGACGGAGCCACACCGGTGGCACCCGGGATTAGGTTAATCACTTTTTCGATTTCGAAGGCCTTTGCCTGGAGCGCGTCGAGGTCGTTACCGAAAAGTTTTACGCCGACTTGGGCGCGGATGCCGGTGCTGGTCATGAGCACGCGGTTCTCGATCGGTTGGAGAAACCCAGGGACGTATCCGGGGACTTGAGTCAGGCGGTCGGTCAGCTCGGAGATGATCTGGTCCTTGGTCACGCCGGCGCGCCACTGGGACGGCGGCTTGAGCAGGATGGTGGTTTCAATCATCTCGACCGGAGCCGGGTCGGTGGCGGTTTCGGCGCGGCCGAGTTTGCCGGCGACCGAGGTGACCTCAGGGTGGGCGGCGATGACTTTGTCCTGCCAGCTCATGATGCGTTTCACCTCTGTGAGCGAGGTGGACGGCAGCAGCACGGGCATGAACAACAGAGATCCTTCCTCCAGCGTTGGCATGAACTCGCTGCCGAAGCCGCCGGTGTGGCGGGCGAGCGCCGGCTTTCACATAGCCGCCTTCGTAGGCGGCGACGCTGCGCTCAACCACGGTGCCGGTCTTGGCGGCTAAAATCTCGGTGTCGCGGGCGACTTCGGCCGTGGTGGCGAGCACGTCGATCTGCGTATCGAGCAGGCCGAGGCGGCGGAGTTTTTCGCGGGCGGGGGCAAGCAACGGCGAGTCGGGCGCGGCGGTGGCGAGGGCATGGAATTCCTGCCGGGCGGTCAGCAGGTCGGGGCTGTAAACAACGGCGAGTGGCTGGCCTTCGGTCACCTCGACGCCGGTGGTGTGGACGAAGAGTTTTTGGATGCGGGCATCGGTGTAACTGGCGAGGTAGCGGTGGCGGCTCTCGTCGTCGTCGATGACCCCGGTGACGCGCAGGGTTCGGCTGAGCGGGGCGCGGCGGATTTCGAAAGTTTGCACGCCGATCACGGAGAGCGTGGCGGCGGGGAGCGTGATGATGTTGCCCTCGGTGGCATAGCCGGCTTCGCCCTCGTAAACCGGGGCCAGGTTCATGCCGCAGATGGTGCACTTGCCGGGTTTTTCGGACTTGATCCAGGGGTGCATCGGCGACTGGTAGAATTTAATTTTACGCGCCGCCGGAGTGCCGTTGCCGGGGGCTCCCTGGCTGGTGCCTGAGCTGAGCGAGAACGGATGGCGGGCGGCGTAGTAGCCGGTGCCCCCGGCGACGGCTGCGACCAGAACGAAGGCGAAAATGGAGGAGGCTTTCATGGTTGGACGTCCTGGCTGGTGAGGAAACAGAGCTCGGCGGTGGCAAGGGCTTGCTCGGCTCGGGCGGTGGATAATTGGAGTTCGGTTTCTAGGGTCATGCGCTGGGCAGTGAGTACCGATGGCAGGGGGGCGCGGCCGGTTTCGTAGTCGCGGCGAGCGGCGTCGGCTGAAGCGCGGGAGAGCGGCAGGAGTTCATCCTGGTAACGTTTCACCTGGTTAAAACTGGCAGTGGCGCGGGTATGGGCGGCGGCGACCATGCCGGCGATTTCGGCCTCGCTGGCATCGGCCTCGGCGCGGGCGGCGTTGATCCGACTGCGGGCCTCGATGAGCTCGGCTCTGGTGCGCCCGGGGTTGGCCCAGGGCACGGAAAACGAGATGCCGGTGTCGAAACTGCTCAGGGCCTGGCCGGAGTTGTGCATCTGCCGGGCGGTGAACGACACATCCGGGTCGATCGCGCGGTTTTTACGGACAACCGCGAGTTTGGCGCGGGCGGCATCGAGTTCGCGCAGGGCCACGGTGATCTCCGGGCTCATGACACGGGCGCGGGCCACGGCGTCGCCGAGCGCCAGCGTGGGTAAAACCGGTGCAGGCAGGGCGAGCGGGGCGATGCCGGTCTCGACCGGGCGGAGCATGAGAGCGTTAAGCGCGGCGACTTCCTGCAGGCGCTGACTGGTTAACTCGGTGCGTTCGCCATCGGTTTTAATCAGATCGGTTTCGAGCGCGAGTAACTCCATCTGAGTGCGCTGGCCGGTTTCGTAGGCCAGTCGGGCGAGGGCGCGGGACTGGTGCAGGTTATCGTGGAGGCGGGTGTTGAGCGCGAGGCGCTCGTCGGTGGCGGCCAACCGGGTGAAGGCGAGGCGGGCCTGGTTGAGCAGCATCCATTCGCGGCGGCGGCCCTGGGCGGACACGACGGCGGATTCGGCGGAGGCGGCCTGGCCGCGCAGTTTTGCGCGGCCGCTGAGGGGAAGTTCCTGGGAAACGGTGGCCTCCAGCTCGGAGTAGTTGGCGAGGCGGGTGTTGTCGCGTTTGACGTCGAAGCCGAGGCGCGGGTCCATCCAGGCTTTTTCGACGTCGATTCGGGCGTGGGAGGCCTCGGTGGAGGCGCGGGCGGCGGCGAGGCCCGGGTGGTGGTCGCGGACCGCGGCAAAGACCTCCGGCAGGGTGAGCGGGGCGGCGGGTTCGGAGGCGAAGAGGGGGGCGCCTGCCAGCAGCAAGGCGAGGGCGAAGCGGCTTAGCAGGCTGGGGGCGGGCATGGGGACGGACGGCTGACGTAGGAGCGGAAGGAACGTTCAACATCCAACATTCAACTTCCAACGTTCAACGGGAGGAGCGGCAGAGGGCCGGCTCGACGAAGGCAGGGGTTGGATGTTGAGCGTTGGATGTTGGATGTTGGACGTTGGTCAGGGGCCGGCCGGCTTACTTCTTGGCGGCGGCGGCCTCGGCGGCGTCGAGTTTGCCTAGGTATTTGGCCGGGTCTTTCTTGAATTTGCCCACACACTGCTTGCAGCAGAATTTCACCAGGCGATCGGTTTTTCCCTCTTGTTTGTAAACGAAATCCACCGGCGACCCCATTTCGGTCAGGCCTTCGCCTGAAACGACGCAGGTGGTCAGCGGGTAGGGAGCAGCAGGTTTTTCGGCGGCGTGGAGGCCGGCGGAGCTAAGACCAAGGAGAAGTAGAGCGGTGAGTAATGGTTTCATGCGCGCAGTGTTACGGCGGGGAAAGAGGTGCCCCTTGGTAAATCTGCATTGAGCAACTCATACTCTAGTCCACCGGCCATCAGGAGTGACTCGCCCGGACGTGGCTCCGCACGTGAGCGCAGGGGTGGTTTTTGCTCCCAGCCTTCCCGACAACAACCAACCCGCTGTGTTGGTTGTTGCCGATCGCTGAACCGACCTTTGAGGCCACTCAGCCGGCGTACTGGTACACCGGCTTGGGCGCGTCCGCCGTCGGCGCAAAGGGCACCACTTTCCAGAACTTGGTCACCGTCGTCTCCCAATCGGCCAAGAGCTTTTGCGCATGCGGGCTGGTCGTCGCTTTCACGTGCGCACCAATCAGCTGCTTCAAACTCGCCATCTCCTCGGGCAAACTCAGGCGCTCCAGCCCAATCATCGCCGGATTGATGTTCTTCGGCAGGCTCTCGGTCGGGTCATAAATGAACGCCAATCCGCCGCTCATGCCGGCGCCGAAGTTGCTGCCGGTCGGCCCGAGAATCACCACCGTGCCCACCGTCATGTACTCGCAGCCGTGGTCGCCCACGCCTTCGACCACCGTGGTCGCCCCGGAGTTGCGCACCGCGAAGCGCTCGCCCGCCCGCCCCGCCGCAAACAACGTGCCGCCAGTCGCACCGTATAAGCAGGTGTTGCCCAACAGCGCCTGGTCCTGCCACGCGAAGGTCTCGCTCGGCTTGGGGCGCACGATGATCTCGCCGCCGTTGATGCCTTTGCCCACGTAATCGTTGCCCTCGCCAATCAGGGTCAGGCGCAGGCCGTTGACCAAAAACGCGCCGAAACTCTGGCCGGCCGAGCCGGTGAAGGTCAGGTCGATCGTACCACCCGGCAGGCCTTCGTTGCCGTGCTGGTAGGCGATTTGGCCGGAGATCTGCGTGCCGATGTCACGGTTGACGTTGGTCACCTTGTAGCGGGCCACCAGGCGCGAGGATTCGCCCAGAATGACGTCGCGCGCCTCCTGGAGGATCGCTTCGTCGAGGGAGCCTTCGCCGCCGAAACGCTCGTTGCGCTGGCGAGTGTGGAAGCGGTCGGTCTCGCCCGAGGGATCGGGGTTGTGCAGCAGGCCGGACAGGTCAACCAGCTTGCTCTTCGGGTTGGCCGGGTCGTCGATCTGCTCGAGCAGGTCCACGCGGCCGACGATCTCGTTGAGGTTACGCGCGCCGAGCTTGGCGAGGTAGTGGCGCACGTCCTCGGCGACGGCGTTGAAGAAGTTAATGATGTTCTCGGGCTTGCCGCGGAACTTGGCGCGCAGGTCTTCGCGCTGGGTGGCGACGCCGACCGGGCAGGTATTCAGGTGGCAAACACGGAACATCGCGCACCCGCCGGCGATCAGCGCGGCGGTGCCGAAATTGAACTCCTCGGCGCCGAGCAGCGCGGCGATCACGATGTCGCGGCCGGTTTTCATGCCGCCGTCGGTGCGCAACGTCACGCGGCCGCGCAGGCCGTTCATCATCAAAACTTGGTGGGCTTCGGCCACGCCGATTTCCCAGACCGAGCCGGCGTTTTTGATCGAGGCGAGCGGCGAGGCGCCGGTGCCGCCATCGTGGCCGGAAACGAGGATCACGTCGGCGTACGCCTTAGCCACGCCGGCGGCGACGGTGCCAACCCCGGAACTGGAGACGAGTTTGACGCAGACCTTGGCGCGCGGGTTAACCTCTTTGATGTCGAAGATCAGCTGGGCGAGGTCCTCGATCGAGTAGATGTCGTGGTGTGGCGGGGGCGAGATCAGGGTGACGCCGGGCACGCTGAAGCGCAGCTTGGCGATGAGCGGGGTGACCTTGGCGCCGGGCAACTGGCCGCCTTCGCCGGGCTTGGCGCCCTGGGCCATCTTGATCTCGATTTCCTTGGCGGAGGACAGGTAGGCGGGCGTGACGCCGAAACGACCCGAGGCGATCTGCTTGATCGCGGAGTTGGCGTTGTCGCCGTTGGCGCGGACGTTGAAGCGGTCGGGGTCCTCGCCGCCTTCGCCGGAGTTTGATTTGCCGCCGATGCGGTTCATGGCGATGGCGAGGGCCTCGTGCATCTCGGGGGAGAGCGCGCCCATCGACATGCCGGCGGTGGTGAAGCGCTGGCGGATTTCCTCGATCGGCTCGACCTCGTCGAGGGCGATCGGGGTGGCGGCGAAGCGGATTTTCAGGATGTCCTTGATGGAGATCGGCGCGTGGTCGTCGGCCTGGGTTTTCCATTCGTTGTAGGACTCGGCCGATCCGCCGGCGCGCACGAACTTGTTCATCGCGGAAACCACCTTGGGATTCCAGCCGTGGAACTCGCCCTCGCCCTTCTTGTTGACCCGGTAATAGCCCTCGTTGCCGAGGTCGGCCGGGGCGGAGCTGAGAGCTAAGAGCTCAGAGCTGGGAGCTTGGAGCTGGGAGCTGGTAGCTGTGAGCTCAGAGCTCTTAGCTCCTAGCTCATAGCTCTTAGCTCCTAGCTCATAGCTCGCCGCGGGGTAAGCGCGGGAGTGACGACGGAGGGTTTCCGCCGCGATCTCAGCGTAACCGATGCCGCCAATCGGCGAGGCGGTGCCAGTGAAGTTATCCTCGATGACCTTTTTGGATACACCGAGGGCCTCGAACATCTGGGCGCCGCGGTAGGACAGAAGGGTGGAAATGCCCATCTTGGCCATGATCTTGAGCAGACCGGCGTCGAGGGTGGTCTTGTAGTTGAGACGGGCCTGCTCGGCGGTAACCGGCTTGCTGGTGGCACCGGAGGCGGCCAGCGCGGAGACCAACTCGAGGGCAAGGTAGGGGTTGACCGCGTTGGAACCGAAGGCGAGCAGGGTGGCCACTTGGTGAACGTCACGGGCTTCGCCGCTTTCGGCCATGAGGTCGGCCTGCAGGCGCAAACCGGCGCGCACGAGCTGCTGGTTAACCGCACCGACGGCGAGCAGCATGGGGATGGCCGCCTGGGTGGCGGAAGCACCCCGGTCGGAGACGATCACGATCTTGGCGCCACCTTTGGCGACGGCGGCCTCGGCCTGGGCAGCAAGGGCCTTGAGGGCGGTTTCGAGGGCGTCGGGGCCCGCCGTGACGTCGAACAGGGCGGGCAGGCGCACCACGCGGTCCTTGAGGAAGGAAACCTCAAAGAGCGCGGCGACCTCGTGGTCGAACAGCACCGGCGAATCGAACTCGACCAGGCCAGTGGTCTTGGGGAATTCCTCGAACAGGCTGAGGCGGCCGCCAAGGTAACCGGTGAGCGACATGACCGCTTTTTCGCGGATCGAATCGATCGGCGGGTTGGTGACCTGGGCGAAGAGCTGCTTGAAGTAGGAATAGAGCAGGCGCGAGCGGCGGGAGAGCACGGCCAGCGGGGTGTCGTCACCCATCGAGCCGGTGGGCTCAAGGCCTTCAGCCAGCGGGGTGAGGATCAGCTCGAGCTCGTCGAGATCGTAACCGAAGGCTGCGGCGCCGGCGGCGCCGGATTTGAGATTTGAAATTTGAAATTTGAGATCGGACGCCGCAGGGGCGGCGGATTTCAGATCTGAGATTTCAGATTTCAAATTGGCGGCGAAGCCGCCCAGGTTAACCAGGTGCTCGGCGCACCAGTCTTTGAAGTGCGGATCGGTGGTGAAGCGGGCCTTGATCTCCTCGTCGTGGTAGAATTTGTGCTCCACCAAATCGAGGGCGAGCATGCGCCCGGGCCCGAGCCGGCCGGCCTCCACCACTTTACCCGGAAAGTCATGCACTAGACCGGCTTCCGAAGCCAAAATGAAGTAGCCGTCGTCAAAAATCTTGTAGCGCGCCGGACGCAGGCCGTTGCGGTCGAGGGCCGCGCCGATGGTGCGCCCGTCGGTGAACACCACCGCGGCAGGACCGTCCCACGGCTCCATCATGCCGGCGTGGTAACGGAAAAACCCGCGCGTCTCGGCGGAGAACTTTTTATCTTTTTCCCAGGCCGGGGGCATCATCATCATCGCGGCGTGGAGCGGACTACGCCCGCCCAAGGTGATGAGCTGGAGGGCGTTGTCAAAGGACGCCGAGTCCGACATGGCCGGCTGAACGAGCGGCTTAAGGTCGGCGAAACGGTCGCCCCAGACGCCGTGGGAAACGGAGTTTTCGCGGGCGCGCATACGGTTGCGGTTGCCGCGGATCGTGTTGATCTCGCCGTTGTGGGCCATCATCCGGAAGGGATGGGCCAAGTGCCAGGTGGGGAAGGTGTTAGTCGAATAACGCTGGTGGAAAATCGCGAACGCGGTGGTGAACAGCGGGGACTTCAGGTCGGTGAAGTACTTGCGCAGCTGGATGGGCGTGAGCAGGCCCTTGTAGATGATGGTACGCGAGGAGAACGAGCAGACGTAGAAACCCTCGATTTTAGCCGCGGAGACCTGACGCTCGATCGACTTCTGGGCGAGGAACAACGCGCGCTCAAACTCGTCGTCACTGAGGTCTTCCTTGCGGGCGACAAGGGCCTGGACGATGAGCGGTTGGGTCTCGATCGCCTTGCGGCCCAGGCAGCTGGAGTCGGTGGGGACTTCGCGCCAATCGAGCCAGGCGAGGCCCTCGGCCTTGATTGCGGACTCGACGATTTTTTTGGCGTGGGCCTGGGCGTATTCATCGCCGCGGGGCAGGAAAATCATGCCCACGCCGAGGTCCTGCTCGCGGAACAGGGACTTTTTGCGCTCGGTCAGGTAGGCCTTCAAAAGCTCCAGAGGTATCTGGGTAAGCAGGCCGGCCCCGTCGCCGGTGACCGCATCCGCGTCGATCGCGCCGCGATGGGCGAGGGCCTTGAGGGCGTCGATGGCGCGCTTGAGCACGTCATGGGAGCGCTCGCCGGTGAGTTTGGCGATGCAGCCGACGCCGCACGCATCGTGTTCTTGATCAGCGGAATAAAGCGGGGACGGAAGGATCTTGGCCATGGTGAACGAAGGTAAGGAGGGGACGGTTAACAGCCCCAGGTGATGCAGGAAGCGCGCCGCTTATGGTGAATAGTTACAGGCGGAATGAGGAGCGATTCGTTGGGGCGCCGAAAGGGCGGCGCAAGCGGATTTTTTCCCGAGGTTGGGCGGGGGATGAAAGTGACGGGGCCCGACCGCAAAGAAGCAGCGCCGAGCCCCAGCTCGGCCCAGTGCGGGAACACGGTCAGTGACCCAGAGCCGAGCTGGAGCTCGGCTCTGCTTTGCCTGCCGGGCTTAGCGCTTTTTGTTGAGGGCGGCGGCGAACCAGTCGCCACCGAGCGATTGAGCCGGCTTGGGGGCGGCGGCAGGCGCGGTCGCCTGTGCCGGGCGGGCTTGCCCCGGGCTGGTCCGCGGGCCGGCCACCCCGGTCTTCGCCCCCAACTGCGGCGCACTCCGCATCGACAACGCAATCCGCCCGCGCGCCAAGTCGATTTCGGTCACGGTGACACTGACCTTCTGCCCGGGCTTCACCACCGCCGCCGGGTCTTTGACAAAACTGTCCGCCAGCTGCGACACATGGACCAACCCGTCCTGGTGCACGCCGATGTCCACGAACGCCCCGAAGGCGGTCACGTTGGTCACCAAACCGGGCAACTTCATGCCGGGCTTCAAATCCTCGGGCTTGTTCACGCCTTCCTGGAAACTGAAGGACTCGAACTTTTCGCGCGGGTCGCGGCCGGGTTTGGCCAACTCAGCCAAGATGTCGGTGAGCGTCGGCAAACCGACCGCCTCGGTAACGTAGGCGGCGAGGTTGATCTTTTTGCGCAGCTTTTCGTCACGCAACAGGTCGGCCACGGTGCAACCGATGTCGGCGGCCATTTTCTCCACCAGCGCGTAACGCTCAGGGTGCACCGCCGAGGCGTCGAGCGGGTGCGCGGCGTCGTGGATGCGCAGGAAGCCGGCGGCCTGTTCGAAGGCCTTGGGGCCGAGCCCGGAAACCTCCAGCAGGTCGGCGCGGGTCTTGAAGGCGCCCTTGTCGTTGCGGCGGGCCACGATGGCGGCGGCGCTGCGGCTGTTGAGCCCGGACACTTGGGCGAGCAACTGCTTGGAGGCGGTGTTAATCTCCACGCCCACGCCGTTCACGCAGGAAATCACGGTGTCATCGAGGCAACGCTTGAGGGCGTTCTGGTCGACGTCGTGTTGGTATTGGCCCACGCCGATGCTCTTCGGGTCGAGCTTTACCAGTTCGGCGAGCGGATCCATCAGTCGGCGGCCGATCGACACGGCTCCGCGCACCGTCAGGTCGTGGTCGGGAAACTCTTCGCGGGCCACCTCGCTGGCCGAATAAATCGACGCGCCCGACTCGTTGACCATGACCACGGTGATCGAGGCCGGGAGCTTCATACCGCGGATAAACGCCTCGGTTTCGCGACCGGCGGTGCCGTTGCCGATGGCGATGGCCTCGATTTTGAAGAACTCGATGAAGCCTTTGATCTTCTCGGTGGCCTCGACCTCGTGGCGGTCGGGATAAACCACGTCGTTGTGCAACAGTTTGCCCTGGCGATCGAGAATCACGGTTTTGCAACCGGTGCGGAAACCCGGGTCGAGGGCGAGCACGGCGCGCTGGCCGAGCGGGGCGGCCAGGAGCAATTCGCGGGCGTTATCGGCGAACACCTTGATCGCGTCGGCGTCGGCCTTCTTTTTGGAATCGAGGCGGAACTCCGTTTCCATCGCCGGGGCGAGCAGGCGCTTGAGGGCGTCGGCCAGCATCAGGCGCAGCTGCGCAGCCGACGTGGCCGCCGGCTGCGCAGCGATCTGAGATTTCACATTTGAGATCTCAGATTTGATGAACAGGCGCTCGAGTTCGGCGAGCGAGAGCAGCTCGTCGACGGTGATGCGCATCATCAAAAACAGCTCCTTTTCGCCGCGGCGCATGGCCAGCAGGCGGTGCGAGGGGCACTTGGCGAGCGGCTCCGACCACTCGAAGTAGTCCTTGAACTTGGCGCCCTCGACCTCCTTGCCGCCGATTACCTTGGAGGTGACCACGGCGGATTCGCGGTAAATGGCGCGGAGTTTTTCACGCGCCGTGGCATCGTCGCTGACGCGCTCGGCGAGGATGTCGCGGGCCCCGGCGAAGGCCTCCTCGGGGGTGGCGATTTTCTGCTTGGGGGTGGGCGGGGATTTGCCGTCGTCGGGCTGGTATTCGTGGCCGACGAAGGCCTGCGCGGCGGCGGCCAAGTCGGTGGCGGGATCTTGGGCCCAGATGAGTTCGGCGAGGGGCTCGAGGCCCTTTTCCTTGGCGATGGTGGCGCGGGTGCGCTTCTTGGGGCGGAACGGCAGGTAGATGTCCTCGAGGCGGGTGAGGGTTTCGGCGAGAGCGATCGCGTTATCTAAGGCGGGAGTGAGCAGGCCGCGCTCCTTGAGCGAGGAGAGGATCACGGCGCGGCGTTCGTCGAGCTGGGCAAGTTGCTCGAGACGGTCGCGGATCGTGGTGATCTGGACCTCGTCGAGTTCGCCGGTGGCCTCCTTGCGGTAGCGGGCGATGAAGGGGACGGTGGCGCCCTCCTTGAGCAACTGGGCGGTCGTGGCGACCTGGTGGACTTTGACCGAAGGCCCCAACTCTTTGACGATGAGGAGGACGTGGTCGGCGTTGGGGAGCGAGGCGGGGAGGGCGGTGGGTTCAGCCATGTAAGAAAAGATTGAGTGCAACGTCTGGAAGGACGCGGGCAAGGGCAAAACCCGTTTGAACGGCCCGGTGGCGTGGACTCGACGCCGACGCGCTCCTGCTCTTACTCCTTCGCCCTGATCTATTTTGCCGTTCCCGCACAATGAAAACTATTCTCCTGCTGATCGCCTCCAACATCTTTATGACCCTGGCCTGGTACGGGCACCTCAAGATCAAGTTTTTGGAGGGCAAAAGTCTGATCTGGATTATCCTGTTTTCCTGGGGTCTGGCCTTCTTCGAATACTGCCTGATGGTCCCGGCCAACCGCGCCGGGTACCTCAGCGGTACGTTCACCGGTTACCAACTCAAGATCATCCAGGAATGCATCACGTTGTCGGTCTTTGTGGTGTTTGCCTGGCTGGTGCTGAAAGAAAAGCTCACCTGGAACTATGCGGTCAGTTTCGCCCTGCTGGTGGGCGCACTGTATTTCGCCACCGCTTTTAAACCCGGCAGCGAACCCGGCGAACACGAAAAAGCGCCGTCGGTTGAAGACGGCGCTCGGTAAAACCCTTTTTGCGACGGCGGATCCCGTGAGCTCACGCTCAGGGCCACAGCGCTCGCGGCTCTTAGTGTTTGCGGCGCTTGAGCTCGAGCTGGATGCCGGCGAAACGCACCAATTCGTGAAGGATTTCTTGCTCGGTTGGATCGAGGTGAGCGGAGGCGGTGAGCTCGGTCTGGGCGCGTTGCATCGCCTGCTCCACGGCCTTTTCGTCGATCTTTTCCTCAGTGATGGCGTGCTCGGCCAGAATCGAGACCTTGTCGGACTCGATCTGCGCGAAGCCTTTGCCCACCACCAAAAACTGCTCCTTACCGTCCTTCATCAGGCGCAACTCACCGCTGACCACCTGAGTGAGCAACGGGATGTGGCCGGGCAAAATGCCGATTTCCCCGGTCAGGGTGGGGACCACCACCGTGTCAACGGTGTCGGAGTAAACCCGGGCTTCCGGGGTGACGATTTCGAGTGTGAGAGCCATGGCGTGAGAAGTAGCGAGTAGTGGGTAGCGAGTAACGAGTAGGAGTGAAACGGATCGGGCTGCCTGAATGCTCGCTACCCGCTACTCACTACTCGCTACTTCCGCAGAGTTACTTCTTGGAGGCGGCGAGCACCTCGTCGATGCCACCCTTCATGTAGAAATCACCCTCGGGAACGTGGTCGAGTTCGCCGCTGAGGATCATCTTGAAGCCGCGCACGGTCTCCTTGACGGAGACGTATTTGCCCGGCGCGCCAGTGAACACCTCGGCCACCGCGAACGGCTGCGAGAGGAAGCGCTGGATCTTACGAGCGCGGTAAACGGTCTGCTTGTCCTCGGGGGAAAGCTCGTCGAGACCGAGAATCGCGATGATGTCCTGCAAGTCCTTGTAGCGTTGCAGCACGCGCTGGAGTTCGCGGGTAACTTTGTAGTGCTCTTCGCCAACGATCGAGGGCTCAAGGGCCTTCGACACGGAAGCGAGGGGATCGACCGCCGGGTAAATACCCAGCTCGGCGATGGAGCGCTCCAACACGATCGTGGAGTCCAAGTGGGCGAAGGTGTTGGCCGGGGCCGGGTCGGTCAAGTCGTCGGCTGGCACGTACACGGCCTGCACCGAGGTGATCGAACCTTTCTTCGTCGAGGTGATGCGCTCCTGGAGCAGACCCATCTCGGAGGCCAGCGTCGGCTGGTAACCCACCGCGGAGGGCGAGCGACCGAGCAGCGCGGACACTTCGGAACCGGCCTGGGAGAAACGGAAAATGTTGTCGATGAAGAGCAACACGTCCTGGTTCTTCTCGTCGCGGAAATACTCGGTCATGGCGAGGGCCGAGAGGGCCACGCGCATACGAGCCCCGGGCGGCTCGTTCATCTGGCCGTACACCAAGGCAACCTTCGACTCAGCGAGGTTGTCCTGCTTGATGACGCCCGCCTCGGACATTTCGTGGTAAAGGTCGTTACCCTCACGCGAACGCTCGCCGACGCCGGCGAACACCGAGTAGCCGCCGTGGGCCTTGGCGATGTTGTTGATGAGCTCAAGAATGACGACCGTCTTACCGACGCCGGCACCACCGAACGCACCGGCCTTACCGCCCTTGATGAACGGGCAGATCAGGTCGATAACCTTGATGCCGGTCTCGAGGATCTCGGCCTTGGTGTCCTGGTCGGCCAGCAACGGAGCAGCGCGGTGGATCGGGTAACGCTTGGTGTGAACCACCGGGCCTTTGCCGTCCACGGGGTCGCCGGTGACGTTGAAAATGCGGCCGAGAATGCCGTCACCGACGGGAACGGTGATGGGCGAGCCGGTATCAACCACGGGCATACCGCGGACCAGACCCTCGGAGGAGGACATGGCGATGGTGCGGGCGATGCCGTCACCCATGTGCTGCTGGATTTCGAGGGTCAGTTTCTCCTGCTTGCCGGAGACGGTGAAGTCGACGGTGAGGGCCTGATAGATCGGGGGGATCGCGTTTTCCGCGAACTGGACGTCAACGACGGGGCCGATGACTTGGACGATTTTGCCGGTGTTGCTCATGGACGGAGTGGTTAGTTAAATTTAAAAAAAAAGGGGGGAATTAAGCGGCGTACTGGGCGGCGGCGATTTCCAGGATTTCCTGGGTGATCGCAGCCTGACGGGCCTTGTTGTATTCGAGGCTGAGTTCGCCCACGAGTTTGGTCGCGTTGTCTTTGGCGGTCTTCATCGCCACCATACGCGCCGAGTGCTCGGAGGCGCGCGCCGAGAGGACCAGCTGGTAGATGTGCTTTTTGATGTAGAACGGGATCAGCGCCTCCATCACCTCAGCGGCGCTGGGCTCGAACACCATATCGCGGGTATCCTGCTTGAGTTCCACGCCGGCATCGGACTGCGCTTGAGCGATGAAGGTGGCCAGGCTGGTCAACGGCAGCACCGGGCGCAGCGTGGGCTCTTGAACCAAGGTATTGCGGAAGCGCGGATAGATGACTTCGACGGTGTCGACTTCACCGGCTAGGTACTTCTCGACCATGAGCTCGACCGCGACTCTAACCTCGGCGAACGGCGTGCGATCCGAAACGGCAAAGTCGGCAACGAGGTCACGCTTGGTGCGGGCGAGGAACTGGGCGCCCTTGCGACCGATCGCAAAGAACTTCACCGGGGTTTTGATCTCGGTGACGAGCTTGAACAAGTTGGCGTTGAGCGGGCCGCACAGGCCCTTGTCGCTGGTGACGAGGAGAACGCCACGGGTTTTGACCACACGCTCGTCGAGGAACGGGTGCTTGAGTTCGCTCACCCGGGTGGACAGGGCGGCAAGCATGCTGGACATGACCTCGATGTAGGGGCGACCGGCCAATGCGGCCTGCTGCGCCTTCTTCATCTTCGAGGCAGCGACGAGCTCCATCGCCTTGGTGATCTGGCGAGTGTTTTTGACGGATTTGATCCGTCGGCGGATATCACGGGTGGAAGCCATGTTGGAGAAGTAGCGTGTAGCGAGTAGTGGGTAGCGAGTAGGCCGGAAGAAGGAGCGGGATCGTGCCTGAATGCTCGCTACCCGCTACTCGTTACTCGCTACTGTTTTAGGCTGCGTAGGTGGACTTCCACTCTTCAAGAGCGGTGACGATCTTGGCTTCGAGATCCTTGTCCAAGGCGGCCTTGGTGCGGATTTCGGTGAGCAGGGCGTCCTTGCGGTTACGGAAGAACTCGCGGATCGAAACCGAGGCGGCCGTGACCTTTTTGATGTCGAGGGTGTCGTAGAACCCGCGCTGGAGGGCGAAGATCGTGATGGCCTGGAGCTCGATGGAGATCGGGCTGAAGGCGGGCTGCTTGAACAGCTCGACGATGCGGCCACCGCGGTCCAGCTGGGCCTTGGTCTTGGCATCAAGGTCGGAACCGAACTGGGCGAAGGCGGCCAATTCGCGGAACTGGGCCAGCTCACCCTTGAGCTTACCACCGACCTGCTTGGTGACCTTGATCTGCGCGGCGGAACCGACGCGGGACACGGAAAGACCGACCGAAACGGCGGGACGGATACCTTGGTTAAACAAATCGGTTTCCAGGAAGATCTGACCGTCGGTGATCGAGATCACGTTGGTCGGAATGTAGGCGGACACGTCGCCGGCCTGGGTTTCGATGATGGGGAGCGCGGTGAGCGAGCCCTTGCCGTCGAGACGGGCGGAACGCTCGAGCAGGCGGGAGTGCAGGTAGAACACGTCACCAGGATACGCCTCACGACCCGAGGGGCGCTTGAGGATCAGCGAGATCTGGCGGTAAGCGACGGCGTGCTTGGACAAGTCATCATAAACGATGAGGGCATCCATGCCGTTTTCCATGAACCACTCGCCGATGGCGGCACCGGAGAAGGGAGCGAGGTATTGGTTGGCGGCGTTGTCGGCGGCAGGAGCGGCGACGATGGCGGTGAACTCAAGGGCACCGGCGGCCTCGAGGGCGGCGATGGTGCGCACGATGTTGGAATTCTTCTGGCCGATCGCGACGTAGACGGAATAGACGGGGCGGAACTTAGGATCGCCGGAGGCGAGGCCGACCTTGTTGATGTTGCCCTGATTGATGATCGTGTCGATCGCGATGGTGGTCTTGCCGGTGCCACGGTCGCCGATGATCAGCTCGCGCTGACCGCGGCCGATCGGGATCATGGAATCGATGGCTTGGATACCGGTGAACAGCGGCTGCGAAACCGACTTACGGGACATGACGCCGGGGGCGATCTTTTCCACGGGATAGGTCTCGGTGGTGCCGAGCGGGCCCTTGCCGTCCACGGGATTACCGAGAGCGTCAACGCAACGGCCGAGCAGGCCCTTGCCGACGGGAACGGAGAGCAGTTTGCCGGTGGTGGAGACCTCGTCGCCCTCCTTGAGTTGGGAAACGTCGCCGAGGACGACCGCGCCGACCTCATCGGTGCCGAGGTTAAGCGCGATACCGATCACGCCGCCGGGGAACTGGATCATCTCGTTGTAGGCGACGTCCGAGAGGCCGTCGATTTTGGCGACGCCATCGGCGACGGTACGGATGGTACCGGTGTTCTTGCGTACGGCTTTGTTGGAAAGCTTCGCGATCTGCTGTTCGATTTGTTCGATGACCGTGGACATGCGGGCGGGTGGATTAGGTTTTAAAAAGGGAGCTGGAGGAAATCAGGCGCTAGCGGAAAGAGCGGCGAGCTGGCCGGCGATCGACGACTCGAAAACGTCGTCACCGATGCGCACGCGCAGGCCGGCGAAAAGGGTTGGATTAGCCTTGGTCTGGGTGGTGACCGGGCGCTGGTAACGGGCCGAAAGCGAAGTGGCGATGCCGGCGAGCACCGAGGCGCTGACCGGACCGGAGTGCTCGACGAGGGCCACGCCCTTGGCCACCTCGGTGGCGATCAGGCGCTGGTAGGCGGTGAGGATGGTCACCGCGTTAACCGGGTGGTGTTTCTCCACGTAGCCGAGGATGCCGGCCACTTGTTCACTGGAGAGACGCCCGTCCACCAAGCTCAATTTAAAGAGCTGGCGGGCGAGCTGCTGGATCTGGGCTTTGCCGGTGACCATGACGAGGGCTTAGACGGAGGTGAGCTCGCGAGCGGCCGCCTCGTTGTAGGCGGCGCGGTCGGTTTCAGAGAGTTTCTTGGCGAGAACCTGCTCGGTGGTGGCGACCACCAAACGGGCGATCTCGGTGCGGGCATCGGCGAGCATCTTTTTGTGCTCGAGGGCGATGGCCTGCTGGGCCTTGGCCAACTGGGAGGTGGCGCGCTCGGTGGAGAGGGCGGCCTCGCGGTCAGAGATCTCCTTGGCGGTCTTGCGGGCCTCGTCGATGATCTTGTTGGCGCCGATCTGGGCCTCCTTGAGTTGGGCGGCGATCTCGGCCTGAGCCTCGGCGAGGCGGGCGGCGGTGGCTTGGGCGTTGGCCAGACCGGCTTCGATCTTGGCGTTGCGCTGGTCCATGGTCGCGAGGACCGGCTTGATCGCGAACTTGTAGAGGACAACGGCGAGGATGCTGAAGCTTAGCAGCTGCATGCCGACGTTGGCGA
Organism: Opitutus sp. GAS368; assembly: GCA_945871005.1. Taxonomy (GTDB): domain Bacteria; phylum Verrucomicrobiota; class Verrucomicrobiia; order Opitutales; family Opitutaceae; genus Rariglobus. The sequence continues at coordinate 32,412 of CAMBUJ010000013.1, forward strand.
CGTCGATACCGAACTTGGTGACGAGGTCGTGGACGAGGCCGCCACCTTCGGCGCCAGCCTTGTGGGCGGCAGCGGTCGCGTGTTCAACGGCGGGCGTGATTTCAGCCAGAAGAGAAGAGAACATGGTGGGAGGCGGGAGCGGGATAAAAAAGGGAGTGGCTCCGGGGCGGTGAGGCCGCCGGAGCCGGGAGCGCTAAACGAGCTTACTTGGCGAGGAACAGCGCGAGCAGGCCGAGACCTTCAGCGAGCGCCATACCGAGGATGGACTGAACGAGGATCTTGCCCGAAGCGCCGGGGTTACGACCGACGGCCTCAGCGGCCTTGGTGCCGATGGCGCCGACAGCGATAGCGGCAGCGATGAGGCCGCCCGTGGATGCGATATTACCAGTGATTTCAGCGATGAACATGTGAGGATTTTCTAGTTGGTTTGGGTTGCGTCCGGTCGTGCACGTTTGGTGTAGCCCGTGGGCCCGTGATCACTCCCGGACAAAGTCGGGAAAATTAGTGGGCGGCCTCTTTGCCGTGGTCGTCGCCATGATCGTCGGCGTGGTCGTCGCCGTGGTTGCAAATCAGGCCGATGTAAACGGCGGTGAGCAGGGTGAACACCAGGCCCTGAACGAAGCCCACCAGCAGCTCGAGGAAATAGAAGGGCGGCAGGAAATGCATGGCGTGAAGGAGGTTTTCACCGCCGAACACGTTACCGAACAAACGCATCGAGAGAGTCACCGGACGGATGAAAATCGAGACGACCTCGATCACGCCGACCACGATAAACACCAGCGACAGGCCCCAGTACATGGCGGGAGCGAGTTCCTTTTTGTCGGCCTTGTTGCCGAACAAGTCCTTGATGAGCAGCCCGGGGCCGGCGTAACGCATCACGATCACGAACCAGGCGCCGAAGGAGACCAAGGCGAGGGCAATGGTGCCGTTGAGCTCCGAGGTGTGGGGGCGGATCAGCGGGGTTTCGACGTGGAAAGTGCCGTCAACGACGTGGCCCCAGCCCATCGTGCCAACAAAGGGCAGCAGGCCCGACCAGTTGTGCAACACGATGAAAACAAAAAGGGTCAGAAGCACCGGAAAGGTCATCGGCATGGCCTTCTTGCCCACGATCGGCTCGTACAACCCGCGCAGACCGCTGATGGCCTCCTCGATGATGGCCTGGCCACGCGAGGGAACCAAGGTGGGCTTACCCACCATCCAGCGAACCACTAAAATGATGGCGATGGTGATCACCCAGCTGGTGAGGATACTGTTGGTCACGGGCACGCCAATGAAGTCCTTGAGGGAGGCGGCGGCTTCATGTCCGCCAGCGGCGAACGCGGTCGCTCCGCTAGCTAAAAGCAGCGTCGAGAGGGCGAGTGATTTGACTGCGGACATGGTGGCGCGAAAAGGCGTTCGTTGAGGGAAAAGGCCAAACCAAGGAGACGGCCTATGCGTCCGTCAATACCTGAAGATTACTTCATCTTATCAGAAGGAGCGTAATTAGTTCTGCACCGCGCGAGCGCCGTGCAGCTAATCGCCCCCCCGCCCTAGTCGGGCCAACAGTCAGCCCGGCCCGACCGATTTCCCGCCGCAGCCACCGGCTCAGAACTGATTGATAACCAAGGCCGGAAACAGCCCTAGGCCTAGGGTACCCGCGGCGGCCAACAGCAGGGTTAACGCGGTGGCGAGGGGCACCCGAACGGACGCTTCGGCGCCCGATACCGGGCCCGCGACCAGCGCTTGTTTGAGTACGGCGAGGTAATAATAGAGCGCAACCGCACTCAGGGCGATGGCCAGCAGGGTCAATGCGCCGATTGAACTGGCCACCCCGCCGGCCTGGAGCGCGGCGACGAAAACCGAGAATTTACCAAAGAAACCGGCCAACGGCGGAATGCCCGCCAGCGAGAGCACAAACACGGTCAAGCAACCCGCGAGCAGCGGTGAGCGCCGGTAAAGGCCGGCCAGGTCGGTGATTTTTTGGCAACCACCCTGCCCTTCCAACACCGCGATCACCCCAAACACTCCCGCTGTGGCCACGCCGTAAGTCAGAATATAATAAAAAAGCCCGCCGAAACCGGCCGCGTCCGCCGCCGCCACCCCGAGCAACATCACGCCGGTGTGGGCGATCGCCGAATACGCGAGCAGGCGGCGCAGGCTGGTCTGGGCGAGCGCGGCCAGATTCCCAAGCAGGAGCGAGGCGCCCGCCAGCAACGCCACCAGCGTGACCCACCCGCCCGCCTGACCAAGGGCGTGCGCGGGATTGCCGGCCATTCCGCCGAGTCCGGGCCAAAGCAGACGCAGGAACAGGGTAAAGCCGGCGAGCTTCGAGGCGGACGCGATCAGCGCGGCCGAAGGTGTAGGTGCGCCCTCGTACGCGTCGGGCGCCCAAAGGTGGAACGGCGCGGCAGCGGCCTTAAAGCCAAAGGCCACCAGCACCATGACCAGCGCGATCATCAACAACGGTGACAGCTCCGTGTGGGCCAACGCCGCGGCGATGCGCGACAGTTCGAGTTCGCCGGTCACCCCGTAGATCAGGCTGAAGCCAAAGAGCAAAAACGCCGTGGCCATGCCGCCGAAGAGGAAATACTTGAGCGCCGCCTCGGCGGATTCACGTCGGTCTTTGTCAAAACCTACCAGCACGTAGAGCGAGAGACTGGCGAGTTCGAGCGCGGCGAACGCGACCAGCAGGTGGTTGGCCGCAGACATCAGGGTGAAGCCGGTGGTGCCGAACAGAATGAGCGCCACGTATTCGGCCGGGTTGCGTGGCCGCTTGGCGCCCGCGGCGACCCCGAGGGTGATCAGCGCCAGCACGAGCACACCGGCGCGCGACGCCACCGCGAGTTCGTCCAACACAAACTGGTTTCCATACACCCCACCAACCGCCCCCACCGTGATCGAGGCGAACAGCGCGCCGATCAGGGTCAGCGCGCCGAGCACTAACGACGCGGTGAGCCGCGCGGCGAGCGCACGGCGGCGGCCGAAGATCAAATCGTAGGCGAGCACCACCACGGCGCCGTCGACCAAAATGATCTCGGGTTGGAACGCGTAGGCGAGCTGGGCGTAACTGGAGTTAATCATTGGGCACCTCCCCAGATCGCGCGCATTGCCGGTGATTGCAGGCTTGGCACGATCCAGTTGAGCAACAGGTCTGGTTTCAGTCCGATCAGTACGATGGCCGCCAACAGCAGCAGCGCGCCGGTTTTTTCCGGCCAGCTCATCGGCGCGTAGTCGTGAGCGTGGGCCGAGTCGGAGTCGGCAAGTCCAGAGTGGTCAGCACTGCTGACGACCGAAGCCCCAGCCTGTCCGAAAAAGGCGACGTGGATCGCCCGCAGGGTAAAGGCGGCGGCGATCAACACCCCGAAAGCCGCGCACACCGCCCAGACCGTGGAGAACTGCCAGGTGCCGATCAGCAGCGTGAGTTCGGCAGGGAAACCGCTGAAGCCCGGCATGCCCATCGAGGCGAGCCCGGCGATCACGAAGACGACTGCGGCGAACGGCATCAGCCGGTGCAGGGGCAGTTTTTGCAACTCGGCGAGCTGCCGGGTGTGGGTGCGCTCGTACACCATTCGCCCGACCACCGCGAACAGCAGGCCGGCTATCGCCCCGTGGGAAAACATCTGCAACACCGCGCCAGACACCGCCACCGGATTAGCGGCGGCTAGGCCAAGGATCACAAAGCCCATGTGGCTGACGCTGGAGTAGCCGATCACGAATTTGAAATCGTCCTGCACCAACGCGACCAACCCGGCGTAAAGGATGCCGATCACCGCAAGGGCGGCGATGGCCGGTTGCCAAAAGGCGAG